>JAXJVS010000089.1:0-42565 GCA_036308445.1 Bacilli bacterium
CGATGGCATGATGGACACACCTGTACCCATCCCGAACACAGAAGTTAAGCATCATAACGGCGACGATAGTGCATCCGCGCAACAATAGCAAGCTGCCAGTTCTTCCGATACCCTGTTGGGTATCTTTTTGTTTTTATGGAGGATTTTGAGATGGTTAATTTGCATCATTTAATACATTTGCAGTTAGAAATTTTTATATTAATGCTAATAGGATATATCATTTCTAAGAATGGGATTATTAATTCAGAAAGAAGAAAAGGACTTACAGATTTAGTTATTAATCTTATTTTACCTGCTAATATCATTCGTTCTTTCATGATGGATTTGGATATTACAGTTATTATTTCATCAGGATTAATATTTGTTGTTTCATTAATATTACAAATATTTTGTCATTTTTTTTCAAATAAATTATTCCCTAATGTTAATGAACGACAAAGATCAGTTTTAAATTATGCCACATTATGCTCTAATGCTGGTTTTATGGGAAATCCTGTTGTTCAAGAAATTTATGGTGATCAAGGATTATTACTTGCCTCTATTTTCTTGATACCTCAAAGAATTGTTATGTGGTCAGCTGGTGTTAAATGTTTTACTAATGAAAAAGGAAAGAATGCGATAAAAAAAGTTATAACACATCCATGTATCATAGCTGTCTTTATTGGTATGTTTTTGATGATTTCACAAATACAGTTACCTGAATTTGCGACTAAGACAATTGATGTTTTAAGTCAATGTACGACTGCTTTATCAATGATTGTTATTGGTGGAATATTATCTGAAATAAGTATTAAAAGTGTAGTAAGTAAATTATCATTATATTATTGCTTTATAAGACTTTTATTGATACCAATACTTGTATTATTAGCCTGTATCATTTTTAAAATCCCTTATTTAGTCACAGCAGTTTCGGTCGTTTTAGCAGGTATGCCTGCTGGAACAACAACTGCTATATTGGCTGAAAAATATAATGGTGATTCTAAATTGGCAGTAAGATTAGTTTTTATTTCAACATTATTATCATTAATAACAATACCTGTATTATGCATGATTGTAAATGGATTGTTATAAGTAATCCTTTATAATGCTCCATTCTTCTATTAATCTATCTAATGAATAAATTGCATTTGCCGGAGAAGTAGAAGGTAAAGAAATAGCATTTATTTTTGTTTCACTATAACAATATTTATTATATAATTGATATGACTTTTTACCGTTTGTAAAAACGGTTTTTATTTTACTTTCATTGATGATTTTTGTGAGGTCATTAATTTTTACATTTTTAATACTACTATCACTGGAACCTTCGATTTCACAGCTTTCTATAACATCCCATAGGGCAATATTGTTTTGAAGCAGACATTTTTTCTTTTTGTCTATAGTAGTACAATCCTCATTAAATAATGATTCTATGATTTTCCAAAATCTATTTTGAGGATGATGATAGAAAAAATGTGCTTCTCTGGATTTTACAGATGGAAAAGATCCTAAAATTAATATTCTAGAATTATTATTATATAAAGGATCAATATTATGCTTAATCATATAATCACACTCCTAAAATAATTTTATCAGTTATATTCGTATCTTTCAAATAAACTTATAAAATATATTTACATTAAAGAAAAGAAAGTATATGATAATAATACAGATGATGTTTTCATCGCCAAAATTAAATAATAGTCTTTGGGGCAGGGTGCAACTCCCTACCGATGGTATAGTCCATGAACCACATATGTGGCCGATTTGGTGAAATTCCAAAACCGACGGTTATAGTCCGGATGAGAAAAGACATTTTCTGTAAATCAAACCTGAGGATATTTTTATATTTTCAGGTTTTTATTTTAGGAGGAAAGAATGAAAAGATCAAAAATTAAAGAAATGACATTAATTGCTATTATGGGAGGGTTAGGTGCTATATTAATGGTAGTATTTCACACTCCAATACCGTTTATGCCACCATTTATGGACTTTGATTTAGCTGCTATTCCAGAATTAATTGGTGGATTTGCATTAGGACCTGTTGCAGCTATAGGTATAATTCTAGTTAAAATATTGTTGAAATTTGTATTAATGGGTACAAGTTCAATGTTTACTGGAGAAATTCAAAACTTATTATTAAGTTGTGCCTATGTATTACCGGCTGTCATTATTTATCATCGTAAAAAGTCTAAGAAATCTGCATTATTAGGAATGATAGTGGGAACTATTGTATGTTCCATAACTGCAGTATTTACTAATTTATATATTATTATTCCATTTTATGCTTCATTAGGGAATATGACAGTTCAATCTATTGTCGATATGTGTGCTGCAGTTAATCCATTAATGAAGGATACATTAACTCTAGCAATCTTTGGTATTGTACCTTTCAACTTAATTAAGGGATCTGCATCATCATTAGTAACGTATATTTTATATAAACGTTTAAGTGGACCAATTAAAAATTTTGTAAAGGAGTAGAAGAATGGAATTTATCGAGGCAAAGGAGTTTTTATTCAAGAAGTTAGGTAATTCAAAGATCATGGCATTAGCTTCTTCTGCTAATGATCATGTCATGGTAAGAAATGTAAGCTGTTTATTTTATAATGATAAAATATATTTTAAGACAGATAAAAATTTTAGAAAAACACAACAATTATTTGTAAATCCTAATGTAGCTCTATGTGTAGGTGGAATACAAGTAGAAGGCAGAGCAACAAATAAAGGACTAGTTGTAGATGAACCAGAAAGAACTTTTGAAAAGCTATATCAAAAGTTCTTATGGGGAAGTTATAATGCTTATAGTCATGAAGATACTGAAATTTTAATTGAAGTTACGCCTAAGTTCGTAGAAATTTGGGATACAGATAATAAAAATAAAGCTTTTCAAACATTTATTGACTTTGAAAATGAGACAGTAGAAATAAAAAAATATGATGAATAATTTCTCTAAAAATCAAATAAATTTGTTGACAAAAGTCTAACTATTGTTATAATTAGATTGTTCATGATTTAGAACTTTGTAGCCCCGGAAACTACAGAAGGAGAAAGAAGAATGAGACAAACAACTATGGCTAAAGAAGCCACAATTGAACGTAAATGGTACGTAGTTGATGCTGAAGGATTAACATTAGGACGTTTAGCATCAGAAGTAGCAACTGTATTAAGAGGTAAACATAAACCAACTTATACACCACATGTAGATACTGGAGATTATGTAATCATCGTTAATGCAGACAAAGTAGTAATGACTGGAAAAAAATTAGATACAGTTAAATACTACCATCATACTGGATGGTTAGGTGGTTTAAAATCTAAAACTGCTAGACAATTCAAAGAAACTAATCCAACTGGATGGGTTGAAGCTGCAGTTAAAGGTATGTTACCACATAACACATTAGGAAGAAAACAAGGAATGAAATTATTTGTTTATGCTGGAGCTGAGCATCCACATGCTGCTCAAAAACCAGAAGTATTAACAATTAAGGGATAGGAGGACGAGATAATGGCTAATGTACAATACAGAGGAACTGGACGTAGAAAATCATCAGTAGCACGTGTTATCTTAACACCAGGTACTGGAAAAATCGAAATCAATGGTAAAGAAGCAAAAGATTATTTACCATCAGAAGTATTATTAATGATCGTTAACCAACCATTAGAATTAACTGGTACAGCATCTAAATTTGATGTTAAAGTTAATGTATATGGTGGTGGATATACTGGTCAAGCTGGTGCTATCCGTCATGGTATTTCAAGAGCTTTATTAGAAGCTGGTTCTGATTATAGACCAGTATTAAAAGCTGCTGGGTTCTTAACTCGTGATTCACGTGTTAAAGAACGTAAAAAATACGGTCTTAAAGCTGCAAGACGTGCTCCACAATTTAGTAAACGTTAATCAAAATTTTCATTCAAAATACAGGGATATCTTTTATGGATATCCTTTTTCTTTACAAAAAAGCTTAAAATAAATTAAACTTAATATTTTGTTTTGCCTTCCTTGTATGAAAGTGAATAATTGATATATGAAATTTTCTTGTATCGTTTTCCTTTTGTTTTACTATCGCATACTAGCAAATCTTTATCTACTTGTTCGTCTAATAAAACTTTAATTCCTTTATCTTTTACATCACTTTACTAAGAAAACCTTTTGATTTATACCAGGTATCTAATTCCATAAAAGACAATATTTGATTGTATTGTTCTAATGTTTTTTTGGGTTATTTTTTCAAGTACTTTTACATTACGAATAATTTTATTGTAGACTTTAAAATAAAAAATCAAACAAGTTACTATTCCATTCACCAGAAGATGTTTGTAAACGATTTGTCCATCGTATAGTATGGTGCAGTACTCCTTTTCCAAATTTTGTAACTCCAATTTTGACTAAATAACATTATACTGCTAAGACATAATGCATATTTTAGAATTCAAAAGTATTAATATAAAATAAATAAACTCAATTCTTGAAACATTAAAGATTAGTATATAAATATAAACTAATATCAAAAAGAGACATAAGTTTAGACCTTATTTTGTTCTTATGTAACTTATTTAATGTGGGTTTGAAGTCATTAAGTAATGTGGTATAATTATTTAAGTGAATTTTAATAAGCAAAGGAGAATCATTATTGAAAAAACAATTAGAACAGCTTTATTCAATAAGTCAAAATAAATACTTATATTATAAAAAGATAAGTCAGTATTTTGTGCTGGTAAGAACTCTTGTTTTAATGCTTTATATAGGTTTAATCGTAGAGGGTATAAAGCGAGTTGAGATAAAACCATATTTTGGTTTATTATTCATAACTCTTACGATTATTTTTGGAGTTATATGTATATATCATAATAAAATAAGATTAAAAGAGGAAAAACATAAAATTTCCCAGGAAATTATCGAAGAATATTATAAACGTATTAATAATGAATGGTATGAATTTCAAGATTTAGGATTAGATTTAATTGATACAAACAATCATTTTTTATTTGATTTAGACATTGTAGGAAAAAACTCTTTATTTCAATACTTAAATATCGCAAAAAGTGAAGGAGGAAAAAGAAAATTAATTGAGAAATTATCCAATCCCCAAGTAACGGCATTAAATCTTCAACAAGATCAGCAGGCTATTAAAGAATTAAAAGATAATTTACAATTTTGTATAAACTTTCAAATTATGTTAAGGAATATTAAAGGTGATTTATCTAAACAATGTGAGCTTTTTAATCAAAAAACTGCTCCACATATGATTGTATTTATAATAAACCTCGTTTCTTCAATTGTAACTTTATTATTAGGAATACTAACATTTTTTTCTATCATAGATAGTAGTTTTTTTTCTTTACTGGCTCTTTTACAGTTATCATTTGCATTTATAGTTGATAAGATGTGTTCAAAAGAATTTGATATTATAAAAAAAGCATCTTTCAGTTTTAGGCATCTTAGCCCTATTTTCAGATTACTTAGTGAATATACCTTTGATAGTGTAAAATTGAAAGAATTACAATTTAAGGTACAAAAAGGTCAACAAACATTTAGCAAATTAAACAAAATATATAATTTAAATAGTTGTAGAAATCATTTTCTAGGATATGTGTTATCTAACAGTTTATTACCATTAAATACTTATATCTTATATTCTTTTCATAAAGTTAGAGAACAATCAACAGAAGATTTAAGAAACAGTATTGAAGCATTTGAGTGGATAGAAGCATTGATAAGTCTTTCTGTCATAGGAGTGTGTAAAGAAAATGTATCTATTCCCACTTTAAATGATAATATAAAATTATCATTTAAAGATATTCAACATCCATTATTAAATGAGAAGGAATGCATATCTAATTCTTTTGAGTCTCAAAATGGTATCAACATAATTACTGGTTCTAATATGAGTGGAAAAACATCATTCATGAGAACAATAGGAATGAATCTCATTTTAATGTATGCAGGAACCTATGTTAATGCATCTTGTTTTCAAGCACCGTACATGAAAATATTTACTTCAATGAGAGTCAGCGATGATATAGAAAGAGGTGTATCTACGTTTTATGGTGAACTATTAAGAATAAAAGATATTATAGATTATCTAGATAATGAATTACCTTTTATTGTATTTATTGATGAAATATTTAAAGGCACAAATTATAATGATAGAATCTATGGTGCTAAGCAAGTTATCGCTAAAATAAAAAGAGAAACATCTATAGTTTTTATTACAACTCATGATTTTGAATTATGTAATGATAAGAATATTAGTAACTATTATTTTGAAGAATATTACGAAGATAACAGGATAAAGTTCGATTATAAAATCAAAGAAGGAAAGTGTAAAACAACAAATGCAAAATATTTGATGAAACAGCTTAATATTATATAAAGAAAGTAGGTGAAAGAGTGAAGAAAACAGTTATTGGTATATTGGCACATGTGGATGCGGGTAAAACAACATTATCTGAATCTATGCTTTATTTGTCTGGAAGTATTAGAAAATTAGGGAGAGTAGATCATGGAGATACTTTTTTAGATTATAATGAATTAGAAAAACAAAGAGGTATTACTATTTTCTCTAAACAGGCCATATTCAATTGGAATGATGTAGAAATAACATTAATAGATACTCCAGGCCATGTTGATTTTAGTAGTGAAATGGAAAGAACTTTATCTATTTTGGACTATGCTATTATAGTCGTAAATGGATTAGATGGAGTACAGAATCATACAAAAACAATATGGAAATTATTAGAAGCAAATCATATTCCTACCTTTATTTTTATGAATAAAATGGATATGAATGTAGTAGATAAAGACCAATTAATGAATGATTTAACAATGAATTTAAATGAGTACTGTATAGATTTTTCATCTTTATCTGATGAACAGTATGAAACAATTGCATTACTAGATGAAGAGATTTTAGAGTTTTATTTATCTCATGGTTATATTGAAAACTATACACTTAGACAATATATTACATCTAGAAAAATATTCCCGGTATTTTTTGGCTCTGCATTGAAAGTACAAGGAGTTAAAGAATTTTTAGACGGAATGACTTTATATATTGAAAATAAACAATATCCTAAAGAATTTGGTGCTAAAGTATTTAAAATTACTAGGGAAGATGGAAATCGATTAGTTCATATGAAAATAACAGGTGGAGAATTGGTTGCTAAACAAACCATAGATAATAATGAGAAAATAGATAGAATTATGCAGTATAGGGGTAATAAGTATGTACTTCTTCAAAGTGTAAGTGCAGGTAGTATATGTAGTGTAAAAGGATTAAAAAATATTTATGCAGGAGATAATCTAGGAATTGAAAAACAACAATATATGCCTTCTTTATCTCCTTATATGAATTATCAGATGATATTACCAGAAAAATGTGATTATCATACAATGGTTAATCAATTAAAACAATTAGAGGAAGAAGATCCTCAATTACATATGCAATATAATAATGATAACCAAATAATAACCTTAAGTCTGATGGGCGAAATACAAATAGAAGTATTAAAGAAAATGATTAAAGATCGTTTTTTAGTAGATGTAGATTTTAGTACAGGCTATATTATTTATAAAGAAACAATAAAAAATGTAGTAGAAGGTGTAGGACATTATGAACCATTAAGACATTATGCAGAGGTTCATTTATTGATGGAACCATTACCAAGAGGCAGTGGATTAGTCTTTGATGTAGATTGTAAAGAAGATGACTTAGCAGGAAATTTTCAAAGATTAGTATTAACTCATTTAAACGAAAAAGAACATATTGGTGTACTAACAGGATCCCCTATTACTGATATGAAAATTACATTAGTTAATGGTAAAGCCCATCTTAAACATACTGAAGGTGGAGATTTTAGACAAGCTACTTATCGTGCTCTACGTCAGGGGTTAAAAATGAGTGAAAATATTTTGTTGGAACCTTATTATCAGTTTACTTTAGAAATACCAACTGAATATTTAAGCAAGGCTATTTTTGATATTGAAAGTATGAATGGAGAGTTTACAATTGAAGTATTAGATAATGAAACAAACCTAATTAAAGGAGAAGCACCAATTAGAAAAATGCAGAACTATCAGTTAGAAGTTTTAAACTATACTAAAGGTAAAGGAAAGCTATATTGTCAATTATCAGGATATAAAGAGTGCCAAGAAACTTCAAAAGTTATAAAAGAAATAGGATATGATAGTGAAAGAGATATAAATAATCCTACAGGATCAGTATTCTGCTCACATGGAGCAGGATTTAATGTTGCATGGAATGAGGTCTATGATTATATGCATTTACCATTAAAAATAAAAAAAGAATCAAAGATTCAAAATGCAAATAAGAGAACTTATAGTAATGATGATGAATTACAAAGTATCTTTGAAAGAACCTATGGACCAATCAAGCAAAAATCTAAAGAATATCAACAATCTTTAAAAAAAGAAGTTAAAGCAGTGATAAAACCTGTAAAACCAAAATGTTTACTAGTTGATGGATATAATGTTATTTTTAGCTGGGATGAATTAAAAGAGTTAGCAAATAAAAATCTAGACATCGCCAGAGAAAGATTAATTGATATTTTAAGTAATTATCAGGGTTATATTAATTACATGGTTATTGTTGTTTTTGATGCTTATAAAGTGAAAGGAAATTTAGGCTCAAGTGAAAAATATCATAATATTTATGTTGTTTATACGAAAGAAGCACAAACAGCAGATATGTATATTGAAAGAGCAACACATCAGATGGCTAATGATTTTGATGTTATAGTAGCGACGAGTGATGCTTTAGAACAAATTATCGTTATTGGAGCAGGGGCTTCTCGTATATCATCTCGACAACTAATATTAGAAGTTAAAAATGTATGTGAATCACGTCTAGATGAATTTCAAAGTCAACAGATTGTGAGTCGAAACTATTTATTGGAAGATGTAAAAGATTATAATAAAAAAGGATAAATGATTTATCCTTTTTTACTTTTGAGATATTTTGAAGGGAAAAATATTGTCTTTCGACATTAGTTAGTATATCCCAATAATGAATATATATACATTTTAAAAAGAAAAAAACAGATATCTATCTGTTTTTTTGATATCAGTTTGGGATATGATATCATAAGTCATATTATTTGAAGGGAAACAAATATATTATGACTACAATAATAATATATAAAAAATGTATCGCAAAAATTTATAATTAATTTAAAAAAATATGTGAAAATATGACATTTTTATTTATTTTATGTATAATAGAAATGAGAAGATAATAAGAAAGGTAGTGAAATCAATGAAAAGTCTCTTTTATAGACTCATTATTTATTTGGATACTGCTTCAGAAAATGATACAAACTATAATATAGCCTGGTTTATGGCAAATAATTTTTATCGTATCTCAACCATGAGAATCAGTGAACTAGCCCAAGAATGCTATGTTTCTCCAGCAACGATTTCTCGTTTTTGTAGAACTTTGGGATATGAGAATTTTGCCCACTTAAAACAAGAATGTCATGGTTTCTCTTCTAATGATAAGAAGTTTAATAATCTTATTAATGTTCCATTAGAATTGATGAAAAAGTATCCTGAAGAAGCAACATTAAACTATGTAGAACAAGTAAAAAACAATATTGATGAATTACCTCGTTATCTTGATTGGCAAGAAATTGATAAATCTTTGAAATTAATTCATGATAGCCCTTTTATTGCTTTTTTTGGTATTCAATTTTCTCAAAGTGCAGCATTACATTTTCAAACAGATTTATTAATGCTGGAAAAATTTAGTGTAGCATATATGGATTCTGAAAGACAATTAGAGTGTGCTAAAACATTAAATAAAGAGAGTGTTGCAGTTATTATTACTGTTAACGGACATTTCAGTACTAGTGGACATAAAATCTTACAATATATAAAAAAATCTAGATGTAAAGTTGTTTTAATTACTAGTAATCCTAATTTAGATATAAATATACCTATAACACATCGTATTTTATTAGGTAGTGGTAAAAATACAAAAACGGGAAAACATTCATTATTAACATTAATGGAACTAATGTCACTACGTTACTATTGCATGTATTATCCATCTTTAGAAGAATTGCAAGATCATCTTGTTTAATTCTTTTTTCTTGTGATTTTACCTACTTTCTCGTATAATGTATAAGGTGAAAAGAGGAGAATTTTATGAGAATTATAAAAGCTGAATTAATTAGAGATTCAATAAAAGAATTATGTATGCAAGCTAATTATCACTTACCAATTGATGTCAAAAAAGCATTATTTGAGGCAATAGAAACAGAAGATAATTTGTTATCGAAAGAAACATTAACAGTATTAAAAGAAAATGCTGAAATTGCATCTAATAACAATGCTCCAATTTGTCAAGATACAGGTATGGCTTGTATTTTTATAGAAGTTGGTCAAGATGTTCATATTGAAGGAAATCTGGAAGAAGCAATTCATGAGGGAGTAAGACAAGGATATGAACAAGGATATTTAAGAAAAAGTGTAGTTGATGATCCAGTGTTTGATCGTATTAATACAAAAGATAATACTCCTGCTATTATTAACTATACAATTACAACAGGAGATAAAATAAAAATAACTGTAGCTCCTAAAGGATTTGGCTCTGAAAATATGTGTCAAATAAAAATGTTGAAACCTAGTGATGGTGTAGAAGGAATTAAAGAATTCGTGATGAAAGTTGTCAATGATGCTGGACCTAATGCATGTCCACCAATGGTTATTGGTGTAGGTATAGGAGGTTCTTTTGATCGAGTAGCATTATTATCTAAAAAAGCTATGATGAGAGAGATAGGTACTCATCATCAAGATGAAAGATATGCATCATTAGAAAAAGAATTATTAGAAAAAATAAATAAAACAGGTATTGGTCCTGCTGGATATGGTGGTAAAACAACAGCCTTATCATTAAATATTGAAACATATCCAACACATATAGCAGGTATGCCAGTAGCTGTAAGTATTTGTTGTCATGTTGCTAGACATAAGGAGGTTATTTTATGATAAAATTAACAACCCCTTTTGATGAAAAAAAAGCATTATCTTTAAAAGCAGGAGACTCTGTATTACTTAGCGGGATAATTTATACAGGAAGAGATGCTGCTCATAAAAGATTAGCTGAAATGGTAAAAAATAATCAAAAGTTACCATTTGATGTGGAAAATCAAATTATTTATTTTGTTGGACCTACACCAGCTAAACCGGGACAAGTTTTCGGTAGTGGAGGACCAACTACATCGGGAAGAATGGATGCCTATTCTCCAACTATGTTATCTTTAGGATTAAGAGGAATGATTGGAAAAGGATATCGTAATCAAAATGTAAAAGATGCTATTATAGAATATAAAGGAGTTTATTTTGGGGCAATAGGAGGCGCAGGAGCTTATATAGGAAAATGTATAAAATCTTGTGAGATTATTGCATTTGATGATTTAGGACCAGAAGCAATACGTAAATTAGAAGTTGTAGATTTACCACTTACTGTTATTATTGATTCATTTGGTAATGACCTCTATGAAATTGGTAGAAAAAATTATTTAGAGGAGAGAAAATAATGGAAAAAGCTGATTACAATGAAGTAGATATTCTATATACTTTGATGACTTATGTGAATGTCTCTTCAAATCAGGATATGTATTATACAATTGCTCATACAGTGTTGACGAACTTAAATAAAATACCAACAATTGGTATTAATGAACTAGCCGATTTATGTTATACTTCACCAGCAACGATTTCTCGTTTCTGTAAAGATATTAATTGTAAAAATTTTGCGGCATTTAAACATGAGTTAGCACTAGCAATCAAAACATTAGAAGATGAAATTCACATGGATAAAAAGGATCTAGAAAAAATAGATGAAAATCCGCAATATCTAGTAGATAAAATATACGAAGATACTATTGAAGCCTTAAAATTAGGACAAAAAAGCACTAATATTTTTGAAATTGATAAAATCTGCAGAATGATACATGATGCTTCTAAAGTTCATTTTTATGGCTATCAGTTTAATAAAATTGTAGCAAGTGACTTTCAGTTAAAGTTATTAAAACTAAAAAAGTTAATCTATGCCTTTGTAGAAAGAGGAGACGAGATTCAAAGATTAGATCTTATTGATAAAGATAGCTTAGTTGTTATTTTAAGTGTAAGAGCTAGACAAGAAGTCATAGGAGCATTAATTGATAAGGTAAAAGAAAGTCATCCTAAAATTCTATTAATTACTATGAATAAAGAATATAAAAATGACAAGATTGACTATATTTATAGATTAGATGGGTTTGAAAGTGATTATACTCAATCATCTATACAAGGATCGGCTTGTTTTATTAGTTTATTAAATGTAATTTATGCTAGATATGGCTTACTATATAAAGATTAGGAGAAGATTATGTATAGTTTATTAAATGATTATAGTGAAGGAGCACATCCACAAGTATTACAAGCTTTAATTGATACAAATCTAAACCAGACAGTAGGTTATGGAATGGATGAAATATCTAAAGAGGCAAAAGGTTTAATTAAGGATAGAGTTGGTCATAATACAGATGTTCACTTTGTAGTAGGTGGAACACAAGCTAATACAACGGTGATTGCTAGTATTTTAAGACCTTATCAGGCAGTTATTGCAACTGATGAAGGACATATAAATGTCCACGAAACAGGAGCTATTGAAGCAACTGGACATAAAGTTTTAACTGTACCACATCAAGAAGGAAAGCTTACAGTAGTGGGAATTGATAGAGTTGTTAAGGCTCATACTGATGAACATATGGTTCAACCCAAGATGGTATATATTTCTCAAACAACTGAATTAGGTAGTTATTATACTTTGAGTGAACTTAAAGCTATATATGAATATACTTCATCACATGATTTATACTTATATATTGATGGTGCTAGATTAGGAAGTGCATTGGCTCTTGAAGATGCTCCTACCTTTAAGCAAATGGGTGAGTATAGTGATGTATTTTCTATTGGTGGTACAAAGATGGGAGCATTATTTGGTGAAGCTATTGTTATTGTTAATGATGATTTAAAGAAAGACTTTAGATATCATATTAAACAACGTGGTGGTATGCTTGCAAAAGGTAGACTTCTGGGAGTTCAGTTTAAAGCATTGTTTGAAAAAGATTTATATTTAGAAATTGGTCAATATGAAAATCGTTTATCAATGCAAATTAAAGATGCTATATTATCAATAGGATATCAGTTAGTAGCTGATAGTTATACAAATCAGTTATTTGTAGATATGAAAAATACTGATATTCAAAAGATTGAAGAAAAATTCATGATTACTAAAATGCAACCAATCAATGAAGATGTTACAAGAGTTAGATTTGTGACTTCATGGGCTACAAAAGAAGAGAAAATAATAGAACTATGCCATGTTATTAAAAATCTATAAGAATTATAAAGGATTGTCATTTTCTTGTATATATATGAATATATGTATATAATGAAATTGGTTATGTACCAAAAATGAGAATAGGAGAATAAGTTATGAATAAGGTAGAATTGGTTAGTAAAGTTGCTGAAACGGCTGGCTTAACTAAAGTTCAGGCTGAGGCGGCAGTTAATGCATTTATAACTGTTGTAGGTGATACTTTAAAAAAAGGTGACAAAGTATCATTAAAAGGATTTGGAAGTTTTGAATTAAGTGAGAGAAAAGAACGTGTTGGTAAAGTACCAGGCAGTGATCAGATTGTAACTATTCCAGCTCGTAAAGCACCAGTATTCAAAGCAAGTTCAACTTTAAAAAAATCTGTTAATGAATAGATCAGGGGAATCCCTGATTTTTTTGTTGGTATTTTATTTGACTTCTTGAATTAGCGTGTGCTAATATAGTTACCGTAAACTAACTGGAGGTAACTATGTTTAATAAAAGATTAATACAAGAATTAAGTGAAGCTAAGATATATGTTATAAAACAAGTCGTATATCAATGGATTGCATTATTAATGAATATATTATTTACAATAGGAATCTGTTATGTATTTTATAGTCTTATTCAAAACACATTAACATTTTCTATTCTTACTATTTTATTATTAATATCAATACTTTTATTTTTGATAAGAGGATATGCTTTAAAAAAAGCTAATCAGCTTTCTTTTATTTCGTCTTCTATTGTAAAAAAAGAATTAAGAGAAAAGCTTTTTGATAAAGTGTATGCATTAGGTATTCATTACTCTTCTTTAGTGTCTACAAGTGAATTAGTACAATTAGCAGTAGAAGGAATAGAACAACTAGAAACTTATTTTTCTATGTATTTACCACAATTATTTTATAGTTTATTAGCTCCTTTTACATTATTTATTGTATTAGCGTTTTTTGATATAGCGAGTGCTCTTGCATTACTTATCTGTGTACCATTAATACCTATGTCAATTATTGCAGTACAAAAATTTGCAAAAAAGTTATTAGCTAAGTATTGGACAAGTTATACAACATTAGGCGATGGATTTTTAGAAAATCTTCAAGGATTAACAACTTTAAAAATATATGGTAGTGATAAAGATAAACAAAAACAAATGAATGAAGAAGCAGAAAACTTTAGAAAAATTACTATGCGAGTATTAATTATGCAATTAAATAGTATTAGTATTATGGATATTGTAGCTTATGGTGGAGCAGCAGTAGGTAGCTTTATAGCAATTCAAAATTATATGAATGGTTCTATTTCATTATTATCAGCTTTGATTGTTATTTTATTATCATTTGAATTCTTTATTCCTTTAAGACAGTTAGGATCATTCTTTCATATTGCAATGAATGGAGTAGCTGCTAGTGATAAAATCTTTAGAATATTAGATTCTACACAATCTACAGTTAAAGATTTAGCTCTAACAGATTTTACAGATATTACTATAGAAGATTTATCTTTTCAATATAACAAAGATAGACAAATATTAAAAGATATTCAATTAAAAATAAATAAAAATAGCTTTATTGGAATCGTCGGAGAAAGTGGTTCAGGTAAAAGTACTTTAGCTAAACTTTTAATGGGATTTTATGATTATCAAGGTCAACTATTAATAAATGGTAAACAAAGAAGAGATTATAATGACGAATCATTCTTAAAACAATTTGTTTACATAACATTTGATCCAATGATATTTAAAGGGACAATTAAAGATAATTTATGCTTAAGTACAGAATATAGTGATGAAGAAATATGGAATGCTTTAAAGAAAGTCAGATTAGATCAATTCTTTAAAACACAAGAAGGATTAGAAACACAAATTTTAGAAAATGGTTCAAATCTATCCGGTGGACAAAAACAACGATTAAATTTAGCAAGAAGTTTGTTGTTTGACGGACAAGTTTATATTTTTGATGAAGCAACAAGTAATATTGATGTAGAAAGTGAAGAAATGATAATAGATATTATTCAAGCACTTGCAAAAGAAAAAACAGTCATCATGATTACACATAGACTTGCGAATGTTGAAGAATGTGATTCTATTATTGTTATAAATGATGGCAGAATTGTAGAAAAAGGGACTCATAATAATTTAAAGAATCAAGGATTATATGCTGAATTATTACACCAACAAAGAGAATTGGAGGATTACCATGGATAAAAAACAAGGAAATATTAAAATCATGTTTAGAATGATGGGACTAGTGAAACCATTAGCGTTACCTATGTGTTTTGCTATCCTATTAGGAGTCTTAGGTTTTATATGTGCAATAGGTATCCCTGTACTATCAGCTATGGCTGTTCTTCAAATTGCGGGAATGTATCCTCATCTTCCTTTACAATCAATTTTAATTATCTTACTTATTATGGCAATATTAAGAGGAGTATTACATTACGGGGAACAAGCATGTAATCACTATATAGCATTTAAACTATTAGCTATTATTCGTGATCATGTCTACACTGCATTAAGACGTTTAGCACCAGCTAAATTAGATGGCAAAGATAAAGGAAATCTAATATCCATTATTACTAGTGATATTGAATTATTAGAAGTATTTTATGCTCATACGATATCACCTGTATTTATCGCTATTATAGTTTCTTCAATCATGTTAAAGTTCTTTTCTCATATGCATGTCATTGCAATGATTATAGCCTTGATTTCATATTTAATTATGGCTGTTATTATTCCTGTATTAGTAGATAAACTGGGAAGAACTATTGGTAATGAAAATAGAAACAAGATTGGTGATTTTAGTAGTTTTGTATTAGAAACATTTAGAGGAATGTCAACATTACAACAATTTCAAATGTATGATAAAAGAAGAAAACAAATGTTAGAAAGAAATCAGGAAATAGAAGGATTACAATCAAAAATGAAATCTATTCAATCTTTACAGATTGTTTCTTCACAAATCTTTATCTCATTATCTGCAATAATTATGTTTTTAGTAATGTATTATTTATATTTAAAGGATATTGTAAATGTATATGATGTGATTATGTCTACTGTTTTATTATTATCTAGCTTTGGACCAGTTTTTGCTTTATCATCATTATCTAATAATTTATTATCTACATTAAATAGTGGTAGAAGAGTTTTAGCTTTATTAGATGAGGAAGAATTAATTCATGAAATAACTAATCAGCAAATAAGTGATTTTGGTCAAATTGAAGCTCAAGAATTAACTTTTGGTTATGATGAAGAAATCATTTTAGAGTCAGTTAATCTTAATTTGAAAGAGAATCATATTACTGGTATTGTTGGTAAAAGTGGTAGTGGGAAATCTACATTATTAAAACTTATTATGAGATTCTATGATCCTAATGAAGGTAAAATTACTATTAATGACAGGAATATTAAAACAATTAATACCAAAGATATGAGACATATGTTTGCATATGTTACGCAAGAAACAGTTTTATTTCATGATTCAATCTACAATAATTTAAAAATAGCTAACTTGAATGCAAGTAAAGAAGAAATAATAGAGGCTTGTAAAAAAGCTAGTATTCATGAGTTCATTGAATCATTACCTCAAGGGTATGAAACAAATGTAGCAGAATTAGGAACTTCATTATCTGGTGGTGAAAAACAAAGAATAGGACTTGCAAGAGCATTTTTAAGTGATGCTAATTGTATATTGTTAGATGAGCCTACGAGTAATTTAGATGTTTTAAATGAAGCTGTTATTTTAAAAAGCTTAAAGCAAAGTGATAAGACAATTATCTTAGTTTCTCATCGAGAATCTACAATGAAGATTGCAAATGACGTATATAGTATGAATCAAGGAAGAGTGAGCTAATGAATATAGAAAAGAAAAGAGAAAAAGAGAAGAAGATTGTATCTTTGATGATTCATTTATATTGTAAAAATCATGATGACATTGATGAAGAGGAATTAACTCATTATGCAATGGATAAAATTAATAAATGCCCGATGATGAAAACAAAAACTTTCTGCAGTCAATGTAAAATCCATTGTTATCAAAAAGAAAAACAACAACAAATAAAAAAAGTAATGAGATATAGTGGTCCTAGAATGATTTTCTATCACCCTATTTTAGCTATTAAACATGCATTAAAGATTTAGGAGGGAAATATGAAGATTATATATTTAATTATTGGTTTCATAAGTTTTGGTTTAGGGTGTATAGGTGTTGTATTACCAATTTTACCTACAACACCATTCTTCTTGCTTACAGCATATTGTTTTGCAAAAAGTTCAAAAAGATTACATGACTGGTTTTTATCAACTTCTTTGTATAAGAAACATTTAGATTCATTTGTAAAAGAGCGAGCAATGACATTACAAACAAAAATATCTATTCTTGCTTTCGCAAGTACAATGTTAGCTTTTCCGTTAATTTTTTCAGATAATATTTATTTAAAGATTATGATTATCTGCCTATATATTATTAAATATTATTACTTTATTTTTAGAATAAAAACAATTAAAAGTGAAAGAATATAAAAAAAGCATGACTATTATCTAACTTTCATGTAAACTATATATAGGGGTGAGATGCGTGAGAGTTTTACTTTATAAGACAAAACATGGCAGTACAAGAAAAATCGCAAAAGTTATTGATGCATATATTGGGGAATGTGTATTAATGGATTTTGATGCTATGGATATATCAGTTTTAAAAAAAGCTGATGTTATTGCAATAGGTGTACCTGTTTATTATGGTAAATTAGATCAGGATGTAGTTAATTTTATAAAGCATAATCAGGAATTTTTAATCAAAAGAAATTACTCATTATTTGTGACAGGAATGTTATATAGTGAGTTTATGAGATATGTTACTGATGCTTTTAGTTTTCATATTTTGAAGAATATGAAAGTTATTTCTGGATTAGGCGGAGCTTTGTATTATCCAGACCTATCTATAGCAGAAAAGATGGCATTAAATCTTATGAACAAAATATCACCAGTCATACCTAAAGAACATAATGAAAAGATGTATCAGAATTTTAATAATAATGAAATAGAGATATTTGCGAATAAAATCAAAAGATTAGATGAAAAAGCTACTGGAATCCAGTAGCTTTTCTCATTTATTTATTTAATAATTTCACCTTGGCAAGGTCCAGCAATACCAGCAGCATTTGATTCATCAGTATCAATATGCATTGCTAAAGCATAACTATCACTGACACGACATACAACATCACCAAAAGTTAAAGATCTTTCAGCAGTAGTAACTTTAACGCTAACTACATCTTTATCTTTAATTCCGAATTCTTCAGCATCAGCTACTGTCATATGAATATGACGTTTAGCAGCGATAACTCCTTCACTAATTTCAACTTCACCTTTAGGTCCTACAATTTTACATCCGCAAGTTCCAGCAATATCACCAGATTCTCTAACTAATGCTTTTAAACCTAAAGAACGAGCATCAGTTAATGATAATTCGACTTGAGTTGCATTACGAGTAGGTCCTAAGATAGACATTTTTTGTTCTCCTCTAGGTCCTACAATTGTTACTTTTTCTTCACAAGCAAATTGTCCAGGTTGAGATAAATCTTTTTTATTTGTTAATGTATATCCTTCCCCAAATAATACATCTAAATCTTTTTGTGAAATGTGAATATGTCTAGCTGATGTTTCAACTAAAATTGTTTTTGCCATTTTCTTATCCTCCTATTTATCAATAATATATTACTATTTTTTTCAGTTTTTGCATAGAGTTTATTGAAAAAACTTATAAAAGCTTAGAAAGGTTTAATAAAATTTATTAAAATAATAAAAAAATATCTTTTTAATATAAAATAATCATTTTGAAGTAAAATGAGAAAAGACCGAATTTTCGGGAGTTAATGGTGTTTTTATGAAAAATAATTGATAAAATTTTTAGTGAAAAATTAGGAATATCATAAAAATTAATGTAAAACTTTACAAGAAATACAAAATATAGTATGATATATTCAACTTCAAAAGGGGGATTTTTACATGAATGAGGAGTTAAATAAGAAAGTTGGTCTTTATGATCCATCATTTGAACATGATAACTGTGGTATAGGGGCAGTTGTAAATATAAAAGGAGTTAAAACTCATATTACTGTATCTAATGCATTAAAGATTGTTGAACAATTGGAACATCGTGCAGGTAAGGATGCTAGAGGTGAAACAGGAGATGGAGTAGGTATTTTGACTCAGGTTCCTTATGCTTATTTTAAAAAGATTATTCATGAGTTTGATTTACCACATGAAGGTCACTATGGTGTAGGGATGTTCTTTTTTCCTCAAAATACTTTTAAACGTAATCAGGCAAAGAAAATGTTTGAAACGGTTTGTAAGAAAGAGGGAATGGAATTTTTAGGATGGCGTGAAGTCGATAATAATCCTAGTGTTTTAGGTACTAAAGCTATAGAAGCAATGCCAAAAATTGTACAAGGGTTTGTAAAAAAACCAAAAGATTGTGCAATTGGATTAGATTTTGATCGTAAACTATATGTTGTAAGACGTGTATTTGAACAAAGTAATGAAGATACGTATGTATGTTCATTATCTTCTCGCACAATTGTATATAAAGGAATGTTTTTAGTAGGTCAATTAAGAAGTTTTTTTAAGGATTTACAAGATGAAGATTACAAGAGTGCTATTGCATTAGTACATTCACGTTTTTCTACGAATACTATGCCTTCTTGGCAAAGGGCACATCCTAATCGTTTTATTGTTCATAATGGTGAAATTAATACAATAAGAGGAAATGCTAATAACATGCTTTGTCGTGAAGAAAATATGAAATCTAATATTTTAGATACTGATAAAGTTTATCCTGTTGTTAATGTTAATGGTTCAGATTCAGCAATGTTAGATAATACTTTAGAGTTCTTGGTTATGTCAGGAATTGAGTTACCTAGAGCTGTTATGATGTGTATTCCTGAACCGTGGGAAAATGACAACAGCATGTCTCAATTAAAAAAAGATTTCTATGCTTATAATTCAACACTAATGGAACCATGGGATGGTCCAGCTTCTATTTTATTTAGTGATGGAGAAATCATGGGAGCAATATTAGATAGAAATGGCTTAAGACCTTCACGCTATTATATTACTAAAGATAATTATCTTGTATTATCTTCAGAAGTAGGTGCATTAGATATTCCTTCAGAAGATATTATATTAAAAGAAAGATTAAGACCTGGTAAAATGTTATTAGTAGATACTAAAAAGGGTGAATTAATTAAGGATGAAGATTTAAAGAACGCTTATGCGAGTGCTAAACCATATGGACAATGGTTAGATAGTAATTTAATTGAATTAAAAAATATAAAGATTCCTAATGTTGCAGTAACTCGTTATCAAGGTGAAGAATTAATAAGATTACAAAGAGTGCATGGATATAGTTATGAAGATTTAAAAGATTATATTATTCCTACAGCTTTAAATGGGAATGAACCTACTATTGCAATGGGAAATGATGCCCCATTAGCAGTATTATCTAAAAAACATCAGCCATTATTTCATTATTTTAAGCAATTATTTGCTCAAGTAACAAATCCTCCTATTGATGCAATTAGAGAGGAGATTGTAACTTCAACATCTTTATGTATTGGAACAGATGGAAATATTTTAGAAGATAAACCAGAAAATTGTCATTTATTGAAAATACAAAATCCTATTTTATCTAATACTGATATATTAAAATTAAAAAGCTTAGATAAAGAAGGGTATAAGAGTGCTACAATCTCATTATTATATTATAAGAATACATCATTGGAAAAAGCAATTGATAGGTTATTTGTAGAAGTTGATAAGGTTTATTATAAAGGGGCTAATATTATTATTTTATCTGATAGAGGGGTGGATGAAAATCATGTACCAATTCCTTCTTTATTAGCTATTGGAGCAGTTAATCAATATTTAGTAAAAACAAAGAAAAGAATGAAAATAGCTTTAATTATTGAAAGTGGTGAACCAAGAGAAGTTCATCATTATGCAACTTTATTAGGCTATGGAGCAAGTGCAGTTAATGGTTATTTAGTTCAAGATACTATTTTTGATTTAATTGAAAAGGGATTAATTCAAAAAGATTATTATGCGGCAGTTAAAGATTATAATGATGCTATGTTACATGGTATTATTAAGATTGCTAGTAAGATGGGAATCTCTACTATTGCATCATATCGTGGTTCACAAATTTTTGAAGCTATAGGTATAAATCATGATGTGATTAATAAATATTTCCCTAATACTGTTTCTAGAGTTGAAGGTATATCAATAGAAGATATAGAAAAAGATGTTGATTATAGACATGTGAGTGCATATGATCCATTAGGATTAGAAATGGATTTAACCTTGGAATCAACTGGTGGTCATAAGGAAAGAAGTGGTAAAGAAGAACACTTATATAATCCTGCAACGATTCATTTATTACAACAGTCTACTAAGGAAAATAGTTATGCATTGTTTAAGCAGTATACAAAGCTAATTGATCAGGAATCTGAAAATATTCATTTAAGAGGATTATTAGATTTTAAGAAGAATGTTAAAAGTATTCCTATTGAAGAAGTAGAAAGTGTTGATCATATTGTTAGAAGATTTAAAACAGGAGCTATGTCATATGGTTCTATTTCTAAAGAAGCACATGAAACAATGGCAATAGCAATGAATATGTTACATGGTAAATCTAATAGTGGAGAAGGTGGTGAAGATTCCGAAAGATTTATTATTAAAGATGGTATTAATAAATGTAGTGCAATTAAACAAGTTGCTTCAGGTCGTTTTGGTGTAACAAGTGAATACCTTGTTAATGCTCAGGAATTACAGATAAAGATGGCTCAAGGTGCTAAACCAGGTGAAGGAGGTCATTTACCTGGTGGTAAAGTTTATCCATGGATTGCTAAAACTAGACATTCGACTCCTGGAGTAAGTTTAATTTCACCACCTCCTCATCATGATATTTATTCAATTGAAGATTTAGCTCAATTAATTTATGATTTAAAGAATGCTAATAGAGAAGCTCGTATTTCTGTTAAATTAGTAAGTGAAGCTGGTGTGGGAACTATAGCTGCTGGTGTTGCCAAGGCAGGAGCAGGTGTTATTCTTATTTCTGGTCATGATGGTGGAACTGGTGCAGCTCCTAAAAATTCTGTATATAATGCAGGACTTCCATGGGAATTAGGATTAGCAGAAGCTCATCAGACATTAATTATGAATGATTTAAGAAGTCGTGTTGTTTTAGAAACAGATGGTAAGCTAATGAGTGGTAGAGATTTAGCTATTGCTACATTACTTGGAGCAGAAGAATATGGTTTTGCAACTGCTCCATTAGTGACAATGGGATGTGTTATGATGAGAGTGTGTAATTTGGATACTTGTCCTGTTGGTGTTGCAACGCAAAATCCTATTTTAAGAAAGAGATTTAAAGGTAAGCCTGAATATGTAGTGAACTTTATGAAAATGATTGCTCAAGAATTTAGAGAGTATATGGCATATTTAGGATTTAGAACAGTAGATGAGATGGTTGGTAGAAGTGATTTATTAACTGTTAAAGATAAAGATAGTAAAATAGATTTATCTTGCATTATTAATAATCCTTATGTAGGACAACCAAATCAATGTTTCAATAAAAATAATCTATATGATTTTGAATTAAATAAGGTTAAAGATAATATTTTATTAGATAGATTTTATCAGGCATTAAAAGATAAGAAACCTATAGAAATTGATTTGGAAATCAATAATATTGATAGAACTTTAGGAACTACCCTAGGATCTGAAATGACAAAAGCTTTAGGAAAAGATGCAAAAGATGATTTTGTAACTGTCCATTGCTATGGTTCTGGTGGACAAAGTTTTGGTGCATTTGTTTCTAAGGGATTAACCTTAGACTTACATGGTGATAGTAATGATTATTTTGGTAAAGGGTTATCTGGTGGTAAGTTAATTGTCACTGTACCTGAAGGAACTATTTTTAAAGCAGAAGAAAATATTATTATTGGAAATGTTGCTTTATATGGTGCAACAAGTGGAGAAGCTTATATTAATGGTATTGCTGGTGAACGTTTTGCTGTAAGAAATTCTGGAGCTACAGCTGTTGTTGAAGGGGTTGGTGACCATGGTCTTGAATATATGACTGGTGGTGTTGTTGTTGTCCTTGGTGAAACAGGCCGTAACTTTGCAGCTGGTATGAGTGGTGGAATTTCTTATGTTTATGATCCACAGAGTTGTTTGTATTCTCACTTAAATAGTGAAATGGTAAGTTATGAAGAAGTAGAATCTAAATATGATCAAAAACAATTATTTGACTTAATTTCTAAACACTATCAGTATACTTCTTCATCAAAAGCAAAGATGATTTTAGATGATTTTGATAATCAAGTACATTTATTTAAAAAAATCATTCCTCATGATTATAAGAAAATGATTGATTTAATGGCTTATTATGAAAAGCTTGGATTAGATAGTGAACAAGCTCAGTTTGAAGCATTTTATCAAGCTAAGAAAGGAGCATAAAAATGGGAAAAAGTAATGGATTTTTAGAAATAGAGAGACAGAATTTTACTGAGGAGGCTCCTCTTGATAGAATTAAGCATTTTAAAGAATTTCATACAGCTTTATCAAAGAAAGATCAATGTCAGCAAGGAGCAAGATGTATGGATTGTGGAGTTCCATTTTGCCAATATGGTAAAACTATTGGTAAAATGGTTTCCGGTTGTCCATTAAACAATTTAATTCCCGAATGGAATGATTTAATCTTTAGAGATAATTATGAGCAGGCTTTAATTCGTCTATTAAAGACGAATAACTTTCCTGAATTTACTTCTAGAGTATGTCCTGCTTTATGTGAAAAAGCTTGTACTTGTTCCTTGAATGGTGATAGTGTAACAGTTAGAGAGAATGAATATGGTATTATTGAAAATGGTTTTGAAAAAGGATTGATTAAACCTCATATTCCTTCTTTTAGAATAGGTAAACGTATTGCCGTTATTGGCAGTGGTCCAGCAGGTTTGGCAACTGCTGATACTTTAAATAAAAGAGGATACGATGTTGATGTTTTTGAAAAAGATAATCGTTTTGGGGGATTACTAATGTATGGTATTCCTAATATGAAAATAGAAAAAGAAATAATAGAACGTCGTATTTCTTTAATGAAAGAAGAAGGAGTTCATTTTTATTTAAATACTGCAATTGAAACAAAGAAACAAGCCAAGGATATGTTATCAAAGTATGATAGTATTGTACTAGCTTGTGGTTCAAGAGTACCAAGAGATATAGTAGTTGAAGGAAGAAATGCTAAAAACATTATGTTTGCAGTTGATTATTTAACTGATGTTACTAAATCATTATTAAATAGTAATTTTAAAGATAAAGAATATTTTGATGTTAAGGATAAGAATGTATTAGTTATTGGTGGTGGTGATACCGGTAATGACTGTGTAGCTACTGCTATTAGACATGGCTGTAAAAATGTAATACAGCTAGAGATGATGGAAGAATTACCAACTGAAAGACAAGAAAATAATCCATGGCCAGAATATCCAATGATTAAAAAGACTGATTATGGTCAACAAGAAAGTATAGCTTTATTTAAGAAAGATCCAAGAATATATCAGACGACTGTTTCTAAGTTTATTTTAAATGAAAAGCAGGAAGTAATAAAAGCAGTTATTGTTTCATTAGAAAGAAAGAATGGAAAAATGGAAATTATTAAAGGTAGTGAAAAAGAAATAGATGTTGATCTTGTTTTGATTGCTGCTGGATTTATTGGCTGTGAAACAAAGATTACAAAAGCTTTTGGCGTGGAATTAGATGAACGTCAAACAGTTAAAACTGATGAAGATAGTCATAAAACAAATGTAAAGAAAGTATATGTTGCTGGTGATATGCGTAGAGGACAATCATTAGTTGTATGGGCTATTAGAGAAGGTCGAGATACTGCAAAAGAAATAGATTTTGATTTAATGGGATATACAACATTATAAAAGAAGGATTCAATCATCCTTCTTTTCTTTTTCATCTTTAATTCCTAATATATAATCAGCAGAAACATGATAATAACGACATAAGGCTATCAGGTGTCTAATAGGTAATTCATTAGCACCTCTTTCGTATCTAGCATACATTGTTTGTGAGGTATGAAGATATTCTGCTATCTGTTGTTGAGTTTTATCATTATCTTCTCTTAAATCGCGAATTTTCTTCACATAATACATTTTTGACATCATTATCACCATTTTTAGCATATCATAGTACAAATATTTACTATTGATTTTAGTAAATATATGTACTAGAATTATTCTTGACATTAATAGTCAAATTATTCTGAAGGAGAAGTTTTATGCATTTTCTTTGCCCCAATAAAAAAGAAGCAAATAAGATAAAAAGACTGTATTTAAAAGAAGGAAAATGTATCAAGATTATAAAAATTAAAAATAATGTTTTTATAGATGGAAAATTGATGAAATATGAAGTTTCCATAGATGACTAGATGAAAATCTAGTCATTTTATTTCAGTTGGTCTTAGAGAATAAAGTTTTCAAATACTTACAAAACTGTTATAATAATCATAGAAATGTAGGTGAATAATGTGTTTGATTTAAATATAAATTTATCAATTATCTGGAATGTTTTAAGAACATCAGTTGATTTAATTGCAGTATGTCTTATTCTTTATTACTTAATTTCGATGTTTAGAATGAATATGAAGACAATGCAATTGTTTAAGGGCGTTATGTTTATATTAATATTAAAGCTAGTAACTTCAGCTTTAGAATTAACAACTCTAAACTTTTTAGTTGATGGGATTATTAATTGGGGAGTTTTAGCAATGATTATTATCTTTCAGCCTGAAATCAGAACCTTATTAGAAAAGATGGGTCAAACAAAGAATGAAACAAGAAAAGTTATTAATGATGATGAAAAAGAAAGATTAATGGATGAACTTGTTAATGCGATTACGACATTATCTAAGGAACAGACAGGCGCTTTGATTACTTTTGAAAGATCTCAATCTTTATTGGATTATATTAATACAGGAACAAAGGTTAATGCTGATATTAAAAGTGAACTTTTATTGACTATTTTCTGGGAAGGAACGCCTTTGCATGATGGTGCAACGATTATTCAAGGTGATAGAGTTGTTTGTGCAGCAGCTTTTTATCCTCCTACAAATCAGGAGTTGTCACCACGATATGGTGCTAGACATAGAGCAGCACTTGGTATTAGTGAAATAACTGATTCTTTAACAGTTGTTGTGAGTGAAGAAACAGGAACAATTTCTTTTGCAGTTAATGGTGAATTGAGAAAAATTCCTGCTAAGGAATTAAGAGCCTCTTTGGTTAATGAATTACAATGGTTTAAATCTGAGGAAAAGGAGGCTGAAAAATGATGAATAATGATAAAAGAAAAAAGAAAAGTGATATTTATGACTCAACAACTGAATTCTTTTTAAGCATTATAAAGAAGGAAGAAAGTGAAGCAAAAAAAGAAAGAGATTTTTCAGCCAAGGAAACATTGAATGTAAAAACATCTAAAACAATTGATAAAGTTGGAAAAGTATATAATTATGTAAATAAAGCTTTTGATAAGTTATTATCTTCTAATAGTAACGTTATGATTATTTCAATTGTTATGACTTTAATTTTATTTTTTACTATCTCTGGTGGTGATTTTTTATCTAGTCCTACTTCTGGAGCAACGCTAGAAAACGTACCTGTTGTAATAGAAGGATTAGGAACAGACTATGAAGTATCAGGAGTACCAGATCATATTACTGTCGGATTAATTGGTCCTTCACTTGATATATATACAACAAAGATTACGAAGGACTATGAAGTATATTTGGATTTAAGTGAATATCAGGATGGTGATTATACAGTTAATCTTAAATCGAGAGGATTTAGTGAGAGTTTAACTGTAATGCTTGTTCCTAGTACTTTAAAGGTAACGATTTCACCAAAGATAGAAGCAAAATTTCAATTATCTTATCAGTTTATTAATGAAGATGAACTTGATCCTCAATATTCAGTAACAGTAGAAGAAATGTCACTTAAGAATGTAACTGTGCGAGCAAGTAAAGAAACATTATCGAAGATTGCTAAGGTAGTAGCTTGCATTGATGTTTCTGAACAAAGTAATGAATTTGAACAGGACTCTAAAATTAAGGTGTATGATCAGGCAGGTAATGAATTAAGTGTTGAATTGGTCAATAAAACTGTTCATGTGAAATGTGCAGTAAGTTCTTATAGTAAAGTAGTATCTATTAAACCACAGTTTGTTGGAGAACTCGCTGAAGGTTATGCTCTAACAAATTATAGTTTATCTCATAGTACAGTAACGATTTATGGTACTGAAGAGCAATTAAAAGATATTTCTGAGGTAACTTGTTCAATAGATATGAGTGATTTAAAATCATCTACTTCAATAAATAATGTAGAAATTAAAAAAGATGATAAAATTAATAAATTATCATATAATACATTAGATGTAGATCTAGAAATTGAACGTGAAATAACAAAAAAGTTTGACAATATACCAATTAAGGTATTAAATAAAGCTGATAACAAAAAAGTATCATTTGTCGGTGACAACAAGTATGCTTCTGTTAGTATTACTGGAGCTGAATCAATAGTATCAGCTATAGCTGCTGATAATATACAAGCTTCAATAGATGTTAACAATTTAAATGTAGGAAGTAAAAAAGTGAATGTGAGTGTTGCAGTTGACAATGAGCAATTATCAATTAAGTTATTATCATCAAAACAAATTACAGTTAATATTGAAAGGAAATAAAAACAATGGGTAAATATTTTGGAACAGATGGCTTCAGAGGAGAAGCAAATGTAGATTTAACAGTGGAACATGCTTATACTGTGGGAAGATATTTAGGATGGTATTATTCACAGAATCATAAGGCAAGAGTTGTTATTGGGAAAGATACAAGAAGAAGTTCTTATATGTTTGAATATGCTTTAGTATCAGGATTAACTGCTAGTGGTGCTGATGTTTATCTATTACATGTTACAACAACACCATCAGTATCATATGTGGTAAGAAGTGAAGAGTTTGATTGTGGAATTATGATTAGTGCGTCTCATAATCCATATTATGATAATGGTATTAAGGTTATTAATGGAAAAGGTCAAAAATTAGAAGCTGATGTAGAAAATCAGATTGAAAAATATATAGATGGATTAACAGATGAAATTCCTTTTGCGACAAAGGATAATATTGGAAGAACTATTGATTATTCAATGGGAAGAAATAGATATATTGGTTATTTAATGAGTATACCTACACGTGCTTTTAAAGATATGAAAGTAGGATTAGATTGTGCTAATGGTTCATCAAGTGCTATTGCTAAAAGTGTATTTGATGCCTTAGGAGCAAAGACATATGTTATTAATAATCAGCCAGATGGTGTTAATATCAATACAAACTGTGGTTCTACACATATTCAGGCGTTACAGCAGTTTGTTGTTGAAAATGGCTTAGATGTAGGATTTGCATATGATGGTGATGCAGATAGATGTTTAGCTGTAGATGAATTTGGTAGAATTGTTGATGGTGATCAGATTTTATATGTATGTGGTTCATATATGAAAGAAAAAGGAGAACTAGTCAACAATACAATTGTTACAACAGTAATGAGTAACTTTGGATTATATAAATCATTAGATAAATTAGGAATCAACTATGAAAAAACAGCTGTAGGAGATAAATATGTATATGAAAATATGGTTAATAATGGACACTGTATTGGAGGAGAACAGTCAGGACATATTATCTTCTCAAAACATGCAACAACTGGAGATGGAATTCTAACATCATTAAAGATTATGGAAACAATGATAGAAAAGAAAAAGACATTAGCAGAATTAACAAGTGAGATAGAAGTCTATCCACAGTTATTAATTAATGTTAGAGTCAAAGATAAAGCTGAAGCTCAAAATGATCCAGATGTACAAAAAGCAGTGAAAGAAGTAGAAGAAGCATTAGGAGATCAAGGAAGAATTTTAGTCAGAGAGAGTGGAACAGAACCAGTAGTAAGAGTTATGGTAGAAGCAAAGAGTGATGAAATCTGTCATGAATATGTATTAAAGGTAGTAAACACAATCAAAGCTAAAGGACATGCAGTTAAATAAAAGATTCACATATTCTCACAAAATATTGCCATTATTTATGGCAATATTTTGTATATAGTGATAGAGAGGTGAAAAAGCATGAAATTTCGTATTAATATTATTGATGATGAGAAGAATTTAAATGATTTAGTAAGAACTTATTTAGAGAAAGAAGGATATATTGTTTATTCTTTCTATACATACGAGGAAGCATTATTACATAAGGATGATGATGTTCATTTGTGGATTATTGACATTATGTTGGATAAAAATAGTGGATTTGATTTATTGAATGAGATTAAGGCTGTAAAACCTGAGATGCCAATTGTTTTTATGAGTGCTAGAGATCAGGAGTTTGATCGTATTATAGGTCTTGAAAAAGGTAGTGATGATTATATAACTAAACCATTTAACATTAAAGAAGTCATTCTTAGAATTCATAATATATTAAAACGTGTATATAAAGATGATCCTTCATTAATATCAGTAGATGGATACGTAGTTGATGAAACAAAGAGAAAAGTTTTATTAGATGATCAGGAAATTGAACTTACAACTAAAGAGTATGAATTATTATCATATTTTATAAAAAATAAAGGTATTGCGATTTCTAGAGAGCAAGTATTATCTAGAGTATGGGATGAAAACTATTTTGGTAGTGATAGAGTTGTTGATGATACTTTAAGAAGATTAAGAAAGAAAATGCCAGATCTTAATGTGAAGACAATTTATGGATTTGGATATCGTTTAGATTAATGCTAAAAAAATTATCTTTACTAAAACAGTTATTACTTATATTAGGTATCATTGCATTAGGTTTTACTTTTATTTTAATGCCAATTATTGACTATAATTTAAATTCAATAGTAGATAATCAAGTTTATGATGATTTATATGAAGCACAAAATAATATCATTAATTATAACTTTATACCTAATAGACAGACTAAACCTGTAAGTCATGTTATTTATGATGCAAATTTAAATACATATTCTACAGAAAATTTAGCATATAGTGATCTATATACTTTGTATCAGAATGTATTTGGTAATGATTTAGAGTTGTTGATTTCTAAAGATGAATCTATAGTTTATTCTAAATCTAAATTAGCAAAGAAAACATATTATTATTTAATAACAGAAATAAGTCATAATCAATATATTATCTCTTTAACTACAGGAGATTATTCTGATGAATTAGTGATTTCTCTTAGAAATCAGGTTGTTTATATACAGTATGCTTTTTTAATTATTATAGCTTTAGTATTAACGATTTGGGTATTAACAATTATTAGGCCTTTAAAAAAGATAAAAGATTATATTGATGCAATTAAGGATAATAAAGAATATGATTTAAATATTGATAGAGATGATGAAATTGGTATAGTTTCAGATGCTTTAATAGAAATGAAAAAAGATCTAGATTTACAAGAAAGTATAAAAACAGAAATGATACATAATATTTCTCATGATTTAAAAACCCCTATTGCATTAATTAAAACATATAGTCAAAGTGTTAAAGATGATATATATCCATATGGAGATAAAGATAGCTCTATGGATATTATTATAGAGAATGCTGATCGTTTAGATCATAAAGTAAAATTATTTCTTTATTTAAATAGATTAGATTATTTACAATCAGAAAATAAAGAAATAAAACCATTTGAAATTAAAGCAACAATAGAAAAAGTAGCTCAACAATTATCTCAAGTACATCCTTATTTAAAGATAGAATTAGATTTAAAAGATGTATGTTTTGTAGGTGAAGAAGAACATTGGCGAGTTGCAATTGAAAATATTGTAGAAAATGCTTCTAGATATGCGAAAACGTTAATAAAGATTACGTTACAAGATAATTATTTGGAAATCTTTAATGATGGTGAACATATTGATAAAGATAAGATGGAATATTTATTTAAGCCTTATGTAAGAGGCGTTAAAGGACAATTTGGATTAGGATTATCTATTGTAGAGAAAACTGCTCATATGTATGGCTATAATGTTATAGCAAATAATTTAGATAATGGTGTAAGGTTTGTATTTACTAAAAGAGGAAAATAATTTTCTCTTTTTTATTTTAAAAAAAGAAAAATAATAATATAAAGAGAATATTATTATAAGGGGAATTTTATATATAATAGAGAAATGAAAATGGTTTATAATCGCTAAGTTTTGTAATTTTTTAACTTTTAAAAGATTTAGTTATAAATATTTATATAACTTTTGTTTTAGATTTTTATTTCACTTCTCTTAAGGTGGTTATTCATGATATAATTAACAAATAAGGTGATAAGTATGAGATTAGAATTATTAGAATATGTGAGTGAGAATTTACCTAAGGATTTTGATCCTTATTATATTTATTTAATCATAGTAGACAATCAAGAAGTAGGTAGAATTGTTTATCGAGAAGGTGATGATTTATCAAGGTATTATGATGGTCATATTGGATATCATATTGAAGAAGAGTATCGAGGTCATCATTATAGTTATGATGCTTGTCTATTATTGAAGGAGAAGATAGATAAGGAGTATGTTTATATAACTTGTGATCCAGGTAATATTGCTAGTCAGAGGATAATAGAAAAATTAGGTTGTGAATTTATTGAAAGTAGTATAATTCCGAGATCTTTAAGACATGTCTTTAATAAGGATGAAAAAGAGAAATTGATTTATAGGTGGTGGTTGAAATGAAATTTGTACATGTTGCAGACTTACATTTAGGAAAAGTAATACATCAATATTCTTTGTTAGATGTACAAAAACAATTATTAGATGAATTATTAGAATATATGATTAGTCAAGAAATGAAAGTGTTAGTTATTGCAGGAGATATTTATGATCGCTCAGTACCTTCTAGCGAAGCAGTTAGTGTATTAGATGAATTTTTAAGCAAAGCAGTTATTGATAATCATATCAAAGTATTAATGATTTCAGGAAATCATGATAGTCATGAGAGATTACATTTTGCTTCAAGTTTATTAAAAAAACAAGGATTATATATTGAAACAGAAGTTCATGAAGAATTTAAACCGGTTGTTGTTGATGATGTCAATTTCTACCTTTTACCATTTTTTAAACCTAGTGTTATTAGACAGTTATATAATGATGATAATATAACTTCATATCAAGAAGCATTAGAAAAATATTTATCTCATCAAAGTATTGATAAAAACAAAAAGAATATTTTAGTTACTCATCAGTTTGTAGGTAAAAATAGTGTAACTAGTGATAGTGAAATGACTTTAACTGTTGGTGGTAGTGAAATTGTAGATGCTTCATTGTTTGATGATTTTGATTATGTGGCTTTAGGACATCTTCATGCACCACAAAAAGTAAAGAGAGAGACTATGAGATATAGTGGCTCTTTAATGCGTTATTCTTTTGATGAGGTGAAACAAAATAAATCTATATGTATCGTTGAAACAAATGATTTTTCTGTTTCTTTTCATAGTTTAACTCCCTATATTGATTTAAATCAATATAAGGGATTATATGAAGAATGTATGAAAGAAGATTTTATTAGTAAAAAAGATGATCTTATTTCTTTGGAACTATTAGATAAAAAGATTGTTCCTCATGCTATTGATCAATTAAGGTCATTATATCCTAATATATTACAAATATCTTATCCTTATTTTTTACAAAATAATAATGTTATTAAAGGCAATGTTACTAATGTAGAAACGATGGATATATCTGAATTATTTAATAAATTTTATAAATATATTACTAATGATGAATTAGATGAAGAATCTATGAATACAATTCATGAATTATTAGATAAGGTAGGTGAGAATGATGAAAATACTACATCTTAAGATGAAAGCTTTTCTTGCTTATAAAGATGAAATAGACATAGATTTTACTTTGAATGAAGGTCTATATCTTATTAATGGACCTACTGGTAGCGGGAAAACGACAATCTTTGATGCCATTGTATTTGCTTTGTATGGACAATCTAGTGGGATTAGAGGACAAATGAGTTTAAGAAGTGATTATGCTGATGTTAAGGATGAAACTTATGTAGAATTGACTTTTGAAGTATTAGGACATCTTTATACCATTAGAAGAACTCCTACTTATAAAAGAGAAGGATATAAAACATTGAAGCAAGCAACTGCTTTATTAAAATTAGATAATAATCAATATATTGAAGGAACTAAAGATGTTAATACAAAAATTATTGAAATACTAGGAATAAACTATGAACAGTTTAAACAGATTGTTATGATATCTCAAGGAGAATTCACTAAATTGATATATGCTAATAGTGATGAAAGAGAAAAAGTTTTAAGACGTATTTTTAATACATATTCTCTTTTAGATATAGAAAATATTCTTAAAGATAAGGTAAGAGAATATAAAGAAAAATATGATGTTTCTTCTCAGGTATTATCTTCATCATTAAAAATGCTTCAAAGTGATGAAAATTATGAGGTTTTCTATCCTTCATTATTAGATACGATTAAAACAGATATAATAAAACTCAAAGAAGAAAACAAACAATTAGAACAAAATTATCTAAATAAAGAAAAAAAATATAATGAATTATCTAAAGACTATACTCTAAAAGTGTTAATGAATGAGAAAATAGAGAAATTAGAAGACTATAATAAGCAATATCATTTATTAACTCAAAAACAGGATGAAATTAATGGATTAGAAAGAGAAATAAAGATATTACAGAATATCAGCCAAAATCAAAATCTTATATTATCCTATAAGCTAGAAAAAGAACAATATACTCATAATCATCAGAATTATCTTAAAGCAGTAAAAAAACAAGAAAACGTTAAACAAGAATATAATCAATACAAAGAAAAATATCTATCACTACAAGAATTAAGAAAAGAAAAAGAAGAACTAAATATTAATGTTAATGAACTAAAGCAAACAATTGAAAAACAAAAAAAACATAATAATTATTCAAAAATATATCGAGAAAAGAAACAGCAGCTAGATAAAGAAGAAATTATATATAAGAAACAAATAACTGAAAAAGAAAAGTTTGCTACTAGAATGCAAAGAGATCAACAAAAAGTTAATGAACTACCTGATCTATTAGTAGAACTAAAAGAAATGGACCAGGCAGTACAACAAAACAATGAAAAAAGAATATTAATTCATGAACTAAGCGAATTAAACGATCATCTAAGAGATGAACAAGAGAAACATTACGCTTTATCTAATACTTATAATAAAGCTTGTAAAGTATACAAAGAAGCATACGAAAATTACCAATATCAGGATGAATTATACAAAAGACAACAAGCAGGAATACTAGCATTAGAATTACAAGATGATACTCCTTGCCCAGTTTGTGGTTCATTACATCACCCTGCTCCTGCTCAGGTTCAAGAACATGTTTTGTCTGCTTCACAGCTTTCAAAATTGTCTAAAGAGTTGAATCAGTTATTAAGAGATAAAGAAGAAGCGTATCAGCAGGTTGTAACTCAAAATGAATTAAAAGCACAGGCAATTACAAAATTATCATTGTTTAAAAAACAATTAAATATTGAAGGAGAATTAAATAAAAGGGTTTTTATTGAGCATTTATCAGCAATTACACAGATACTACAAGATAGAAAGAAAAAATATCAAAGGTTATATCAACAAACTGAATATCTAAAAAAATTAAGACATTCTTTAGATAAAGATCAAGTTGTTTTAGAAGAAAGAGAAAAAGAACTCAATATATTATTTGAAAAATTAGAAGTTAAAAGAAACGATATTATTTATTTAGAAGGAATGATGAAAGAATATGAAGGAATGTTTGAAGAGAACTTAGAAGAACAATATCAAAATAGTATAAAAAAATATAAAGAGTTATCTAATACAATAGAAGAAATTGAAAAAGGATATCTAAAAGCTGAAAGAGAAATGATATCTTTAAATCAATCAGTAGAACATTATTTCCAGATTATTCAAAAATCTAAAGATATTTTAAAACAAAAAGAAGAACAATATTATGATTATATTGAAAAGAATTTTAATAATGAGGAAGAATTTATTAAATACTATTCATTATTATCAATGAAAGAGAAAAAAGAAAAAGAATATAATCAATATTTGATACATAAAGAAAAATTATTAAATCAGATAGAGATATTAAACAAAGAAGTAGAAAATCATAATGTTGAAGATTTACAAAAAGCAAAAGAAAAAGTTGATCAATATAAAGAAGAAAGAGATCATCTTCAAAAAGTATATCATCAAATGATAATGAAGGTAGATAATAATACCAAAGTATATCAGACACTAAAGAAAGAATATGAAAAGAATAAGAATGTATTAAATAAGTATCAGCATTATCTACATTTAAGTGATATAACATCTGGTAAAAATAATATGAGAATGTCATTTGAAAGATATGTCTTATCTTTCTATTTTGAAAATATTTTACAATATGCTAATATAGAATTTGCTGCTATGAGTCAAGGAAGATATCAGTTTATTAGAAAAACGGAAGTAAAGGGAAATAGTAAACAAGGACTAGAATTAAGTATATTAGATTATGAAACTGGTGTGCAAAGGGATGTTCAGTCTTTATCAGGTGGCGAATCTTTTAAAGCAGCATTATCATTAGCATTGGGATTATCTTCAATGATTCAAAGTTATGTAGGTGGAATTGAATTAAATACTTTATTTGTGGATGAAGGTTTTGGAACTTTAGATGAAGAATCTTTAAATCAGGCTATTGATGTATTAATGAAGTTAGGAAATAATAAGGTGATTGGAATTATTTCTCATGTTAATGAGTTAAAAGAGAAGATTGATAATAAGATTATTGTTAAAAAAGGAAAACAAGGAAGTTATTTGAAAGTTGAATTTCAACCAAATTAGAGGGGAAAAATGATATGTATATAAAAGCAAGTGAAATAAATCGTATATTAACAGATAAAAGAAATATGCGTATGGCATCACTCTTAAAAATAGAAGAATTAGTAGAAAGTATTCGTGTCTTTTTTAATATGCAGAAAAGATGGTACATTATTCATGCATCTATTAATCATAATGGATATGAAAACCGTACAGTTATTAAAGTAGATGAAGAAGGAAAAGTAGTGTATTTTTCTTGTTCTTGTCCTTATTGTTTTAATCATAGTGCTTGTGCTCATGTAGGAATGTTAGCACTATATTTTACGAAGAATGAATTTTATGATGGTCTAGAATATCATAATAATCTAGAAGAAATAAGACAAAGACAATTTTTACAATTACAACAAAGAAGAGAAAGAGAATTACTAGATAAACGTATGGATGATACTCATTCATTAATAGAGCGTTTAAGAAGCGAGCATATGTGTGATATGTATGATCGAATAGTTGCTCAAACTTATATGATATCTACACAAGTTCATCTTGATTCTATCCATGATCGTTTTTATCATCAGAATTTATTAACTTTAGATTATAAAGTTGGTAATGATAAGAAATATGTAATTAAGAATATAGGGGAATTCTTAGATCATATGGATAAAAAAGATAATGTCAAATATGGTAAGAATTTAGAATTTATTCATACTGTAAAAGCATTTGATGATAATAGTCAAGATGTATTGGCATTTATGAAAATGAAATCGGATTCTTATTATCAAATAAATTTTACAAAACCAGTAAGACAATTGAGTATTTCTAGAGAAGAATTCGATGACTTTTATGATTGTTATAGTCATTTACCGGAAGAGTATTGTAATCTTAAATTTGAAGATCAAGAATATCGAATTCATCTAAAATTAAAAGAAGAAAGTGATTATTTCATTTTAAGTCTTAATGAATTTTTTGAGGAAAAAAATATGATTATTTCTTCAAGGCATCTTTATCATTTTGAAGATGAAACTATGATCAGGTATATTTTAGATGAAGGTAGTAAATGTTCAACATTATTAAAGAAATTAAATGAAGAAGATATCTTAATAAAAAAAGAAGATTTTCAAGCTTTTTATAAATATGTTTTAAGTGATATTGATGAATATATTATTGTTGATAATCATAATGCATTAACATTATTAGAACATGAAGAGGGTATTTCTTTATATGGTGATGTAGATGAAGATGATTCTATTGTATTTCAATTAGAGTATTATTATAGTGATTATATGTGTTATGGTTTTGACAAAGATAATCGTAATATTTCAAAAACAGCTGATATGATAGAAGCATTTATTCAACATTATGCAACTGATATCATCGATGATAAGATATATTTTGATGATGAAGAAAAATTATATGGTTTTATGAAAGAAGGTTTACCTTATTTATCAAATTATTGTCAGATCTTTGTAAGTGATGCATTACAGCAAGTAGGAACACCACAATCTACTTCTATGAGCGTAGGTGTAAGTATCGAAAATAATTTATTAGAAATAGAATTGGATAGTATTGATATTGATCAGGATGAGATTTATCAAGTATTATCTTCATTTAAAAAGAAGCGAAAATTTCATCGTTTAAAGAATGGTAAGCTTATTTACTTGGATTCACCTGAATTAAATGAATTAGATGAACTTACAAATACTTTACATTTATCAGCGAATGATTTTAAAAATGGTAAAGTAGAATTACCTATGTATCGTTTATTTGAATGCGAAGCATTCTCTAAAGAAAACAATGCATTAATTTATGATCGTAAAGAGAGTGTCAATGATTTTCTAAAGAATTTTAATAATTCTTCTATTGATTTTGATTTGCCTAATTCTTATGAAAATGTTTTGAGAGATTATCAGAAAGAGGGGTATCAATGGTTAAAATTGATAGCTCATTATGGTTTTGGTGGTATTTTAGCTGATGATATGGGGTTGGGTAAAACTTTACAGATGATTGCTTACTTAGATAGTGAAAGAAAAGAAGGTAGAACAAATATTGTTGTTACTCCAGCTTCATTGTTATTAAACTGGGAAGATGAAATACATAAGTTTAGTAGTGATTTAAAATGTTTAGCTATCTATGGTACAAAAAATGAAAGAAATGAATTCATTCAATCTGCAAAAGATTATGATGTTATTATTACTTCTTATGATTATTTAAGAAGAGATATTGAGTTATATGAAGAAATCAATTTTTATACTATTGTATTAGATGAAGCTCAATATATTAAAAATCAGAAAACTAAAAATGCTTTATGTGTTAAGAAATTAAAAGGAGAACATCGTTTTGCATTAACAGGTACTCCAATTGAAAACTCATTAGCAGAACTTTGGTCTATCTTTGACTTCTTAATGCCACATTATTTATATAACTATCATTATTTTGCTGCACAATATGAGAAGCCTATAGTCAAATTCCAGGATGAACAACGTCAAACAAGATTACAGAATATGACATCACCTTTTTTGCTTAGAAGAAATAAAGCAGTAGTCTTAAAGGAATTACCACCAAAGATTGAAAAAACATTAACATTTACATTTAATGAACAAGAAAAGAATTTATATTACGCTAATTTAGCTCAAATTAATAAAGATCTTGCTCAAAAATTAAAGTTAGAAACAAATCAAAGATTTGAAATTCTAGCAATGCTTACAAAGTTAAGACAAATATGTTTGGATCCTAGACTTGTTTATGATGAAATTGAAGAATCTTCCTCAAAAATAAAAGGATGTATTGAATTATTACATTCTTTAAAAGATAGTCATAAGAAAGTATTATTGTTTTCATCATTTACTTCAGTATTAGATTTATTAGCTCAAAAGCTTAAAGAAGAACATATTTCTTATTATATGTTAACAGGTTCTAATACTAAAGAAGAAAGACAAAAGCTTGTGAGTCAGTTCCAAAATGATTCTACTGATGTTTTCCTTATTTCATTAAAAGCAGGTGGTACAGGATTAAACTTAACTGCAGCCGAAGCAGTTATTCATTTTGATCCATGGTGGAATATGTCTGCTCAAAATCAGGCAACTGATAGAGCATACCGTATAGGACAAAATAAATCTGTACAGGTATTTAGTTTAATTATGAAAGATAGTATTGAAGAAAAAATACAAAAATTACAGGAATTAAAGAAAAATTTAGCAGATACATTTGTAGAGGATGGAAAATCTCAAATACAGAATATGTCTATGGAAGAAATATTATCATTGTTTAATGATTAGGAGAAATTATGAAGTTATATGTAGTTAGACATGGAGAAACAACTTATAATGTAGAAAATAGAATATGTGGAATAAGTGATGTTGAACTTACAGATCTAGGTAGAATTCAGGCTGAAGAAGCATTTATAAAATTAAAAGATATTCATTTTGATAAAGTCTATGTTTCTCCATTAAAAAGAGCTGTTGATACAGCTAGAATCATTACTGATAAGCGTTATAAGCTTATTATTGAAAAAAGAATCGAAGAGATTAACTTCGGAATATTCGAAGGAATGAGTAGAGATACACAAGAGTTTCAACAAACAAAATATAATTTAGGGGTACATTATCAAGAAGGTGAAACCTTCTTGAATGTTGTACATCGTGTTTACAGTTTTTTAGACGATTTAAAGGTAATGGATTATTCAAATGTTTTGATTGTTTGTCATGGAGGTATTATGAGAGCAATTCATTCTTATTTTAATGATATGACGAATGATGATTTTTATCATATGACAAGTAAAAACTGTGAAATAAAGCAATATATTTTAAAATAATTATAAGATTAAATTCTTTTTCTTGTTTGTCTATGTTACAATAAATATAGAAGTCCAATAATTGAAAGGAGATTTTTATATGAAAATTTTATTATGTTGTAAAGCTGGTGTAACCTCTAATATGTTTGCTTCAGCATTGAAAGATGAAGCAAGTAAAAAGGATATGGAAATTGTAGTTTGGGCTGCGGCTGAAACTGCTGTTGAATATTCTATCGAATCAGCTGATATTGTATTAGTCACTCCTCAACTTACAAGTTCACTTAGAAAATTAGAAGGATTAGCAAAAAGTGGAACTCCTGTTATTTTAATTGATGAAGATGATTTTAGAACATTTAATGCAAAGAAAGTATTAGCTGAAGCATTAGAAAAAATTTAGATAATAATAATAAGCCAGGATAATTCCTGGTTTTTAAGTTGTTTCAAAATGATAATATTATATCCAGGAAGAAGAATTCATATTCAACCTTTTCTAACTTTCTTCTTTGAAGGAAAAATAATATTGGGAGGAAACAAGAAATGAAAATTTTATTAGTATGTAACGCTGGTATGTCAACTAGTATGTTAGTACAAAGAATGGAAAAAGCTGCTAAAGAACAAGGGATAGAAGCAGAAATTACTGCAGTACCTTTGACTACAGCTGAAAAAATGATTAACGAATGGGATGTTGTCATGTTAGGTCCACAAGTTAGACATAACTTAAAACAATTAACAGCATTAGGTTCTAAAACTCCTATTGAAGTTATCGATATGAGAGATTATGGATTAATGAATGGGGCTAATGTTTTAGCTAAAGCAATTGAATTAATTGAAAAAAAATAATATAAGAATTGCTGGAAACAGCAATTTTTTACTTTTTATGAGAAAATATTTCTTAATGAGGAATTATTAAATACTTTTGTATTTGTAGATGATATACTATAAATAGTAATGGGAGGAAAAAGTTATGTTTTTAGATTATCATGTGCATACAGACTATAGTGATGATAGTGTTTATTTGATGGAAGATGTTATTAAAGATGCTATTACAATGAATATGCAAGAAATAGCAATTACTGATCATGTTGATTATGGTATAAAAAAAGATTGGAGTGAAGGTGATATAGAGTATCGTAATGGTGAACCTATTGCGAATGTTGATTATCCTAAATACTTTAAAGAATTAGAATATTTAATCAATAAATATGATCAAATCAAGATAAGAAAAGGTATGGAATTTGGCATACAGATGCATACAATTCCACAGTTTGAAAACTTATTTAATAAATATGATTTTGATTTTATTATTTTGTCAATTCATCAGGTAGAAGATAAAGAATTTTGGACAGGTGACTTCCAAAGAGGGAGAACACAAAAAGAATATAATAAAAGATATTATCAAGAATTACTAGATGTTATTAATGTATATAAGAATTATAGTGTATTAGGACATCTTGATTTGATTGTAAGATATGATGAAGAAGGAGTATATCCTTTTGAAAAAGTAAAACCAATGATAGAAGAAATCTTAAAACAAGTTATCAAAGATGGTAAAGGGATTGAAATAAATACTTCTTATCATCGATATGGTTTAAAAGATATGACACCATCGAGAGATATTTTAAAATTATATAGAGAATTAGGTGGAAAGATAATTACTATTGGCAGTGATTCTCATAAAAAAGAACATTTAGGTGCTTATATAGATGAAGCTAAAGATGAATTAAGAAAACTTGGCTTTCAATACTATTGTACTTTTGAAAAAATGAAACCTATTTATCATCAATTATAAAAAAATACCCTATAGAGTATTTGATATGATTACCTCCCAGTAGACAGCGTAAATAATTAAACGCTGACTACAGGAGGTTTTTATATTGGGAAGAAAAGGTAAATATTCAAAAGAATTAAAATTAAGTATTGTAAAACGTTATTTAGATGGTGAAGGATCCACTATATCTTTAGCAAAAGAAATTCATTCCACTCCTTCAATGGTGAATGATTGGATTAATCAATATAGTGCATATGGAGAAAGCGCATTTGATATAGCTAGTACAAATACATCTTACACAAAAGAATTCAAGCAACAGGTTGTATTAGCATATTTAAATGGACAAGGATCATATCGTAAACTATCTATAAAATACAATATTCCTTCAGATCGTACTGTACGAAAATGGGTAAATGATTATAATAGTCATATAGAACTTAAAGATTATATTCCAGGAGGAGAAAATATCTATATGACTAAAAGCAGAAAAGTTGATAAGAATGAACGTATTGAAATTGTAAAGTACTGTCTTGAACATGATCTGGATTATAAGACAACAGCTAAGGTTTTTGAAACATCATATGCCAATGTTTTCAACTGGGTTAAGAAGTATAAGGAAAAAGGTGAAGATGGCTTAGGAGATAACCGTGGTCGTCATAAGACTGACGAAGAAGTTGATGAAGTTACTTTATTA
>JAXJVS010000090.1:0-6356 GCA_036308445.1 Bacilli bacterium
ATGGAGGTTTAGCTCAGTTGGGAGAGCATCTGCCTTACAAGCAGAGGGTCAGCGGTTCGAGCCCGTTAACCTCCACCATTTTTTTATGTAGTTATATTTGCCGGCTTAGCTCAATTGGTAGAGCAACTGACTTGTAATCAGTAGGTTGAGGGTTCAAGTCCTTTAGCCGGCACCATGTGACCCGTTAGCTCAGTCGGTAGAGCATCTGACTTTTAATCAGAGGGTCAGGCGTTCAAGTCGCCTACGGGTCACCATTTTAATCCGGATGTGGCGGAACTGGCAGACGCACCAGACTTAGGATCTGGCGGGTGACCGTGGGGGTTCGAGTCCCTTCATCCGGACCATTTTTTTATAGAAATCCAACCAAAAAGAATATCTAAGACATATTTAGATAGTGTAAATTTCTTTGTACACTATCTGGATATGTCTTTTTAAATGTTTACGAAGGATAGTGTTGATAGGAAACATTATCCTTTTTTGTTTTTAATGTAATGGGGATAGTGTGACTATCCCCATTTTGTGTATTAAGGAGTAACATATGAGAAAATTGCAAAAGGCTAATATAAAAACAAGTTCAGAATTTAATCTTATTCATGAGGAGGAATTAATCAATAAAAATAAAGCTTATATACAGTCATGGATTGAGATAATTGAAGATGAGGCACAGAAATTATTTAAAACAATTACTGATACAGAAAAATAAGTAATTATATTTTGGAAAAAGGGGCATATGAAAAATATAAAGAAATGGAAATCAAACAAGACTATTTGCTTAAAAAAATATCAAGGATATGGATATTAATGAAAGATTAGAAATAGTTTCATTGATTAACAAGGAATATGACTATCTTAAAAAAGTGAAGTATACCTATGACGGTATAGAATTTCAAAATACTGTTTTTGATGATATTTCAGGACTTGTTAAATCTGAAATGTTTGCTGTTTACTTATTAGATTTTATTAAAGAAAAGAATATATTCTTTTGAAAATAATGTTAACAGGCAATCGGATCATACTTTATCTGTATAGAAGTAGTAATATTTAACTTGAATACTATTTTGTTTTGTCAGACAAATTCCATATACCTGTATTTCAATTCTTTTACGATAATGGTATAATATTTTGTACAAAAGGAGAGATTAATGATGAAAGACAATAAAAAGATTTATACATTAAAATGTAAAGATATTTCAGTATGTGATATAAAAATGGAAGATAATAAAATATCTGAAATTATACATATTTATAATAAAAAATATGCTCCAGTTGAATCTTATATATTTGGTGACATAAATTTAAATAGATTGAATGATTGGCTTTCATCTAGAGCTATGCCAATTGAAAGAGATGGTTTTGACACAATATCATCAGAACTTAATATAAAAAACAACAAGGAGTATTTAATTGATAATCTCGCTTTATCAGTTTCTGATCAGTATTGGCTAAAACCATACAGTATGGATATAAATTGGAAAGAGATAAATCTATTTGATAACAGTTTTAATGCTATTGAGTTTTCTAATGCAACATTTGGAAAGGATAATAGTGTAAGTGATTCATTAAACAGAATTTACCTTAATACAAATTATTTTGTGAATCATAATGCAACTTCTGAAAAAGTTCATTATATTAATCATACATTTGATAATAATTATTTTGAGATCAGAAATTTTGTAACACCTAATGCAAGTCTTGGAGGAGTCCTAAAGAAAGTATGGATTCAAAAAGAATGTGAGAATTATATGCTAAAGGGTTCAAATAGTATTCATAATCTTGAGCCTATAAATGAGGTTCTTGCTTCAAAGATAGCAAAGATTTTAGAATTGGAAAGTGTAGAATACTCTTTAGCCAAAATACAAGGTAAAAGAACAAATCAGCTAGTAAGTGTATGCAAAGATATAGTTGACTCATCAGAACATATAGTTTCTGCTTATTCTTTAGTTTTAGGTTATCCTGAAGCTCAAATTAAAGATTATCCATCTTATATTGAACTCTTAGAAAACGAATTGAACATCTCTAATGCCAATGTTGATATTCAAAAAATGCTTATTCTTGATTATATTATGCTCAATGAAGACAGACATTTAAATAATTTTGGTGTCATCAGAGATACAGATACTTTAGAGTGGAAAAGAGTTTGTCCAGTATATGATACTGGAAGATCTATGAATACTGCTATTAATGAAGATTATTGGGATTTTGAAAATGGTGAAATAAAATCTTTTGAGGGTGAAATGGTCAATACTGATTATTTGATGAATCTTATTAAATTACCTGTGAAACGAGAAACTTTAATCTTACTTAAAGGACTTAAGCAATGGTATGGAGAAACATTAACTGAATATCAGGATATTCTGAAGTTAAAGGATACAACAATTCAGAAAATAACAGATGGATATGCAAAGAGAATAGATGTTTTTGAAAAAGAGATGAGTGATAAACAATTAATTATAGATGTAGAAGATGAACTTGATGATGATATGGAAGCAGGATTATAAAATAGAGTCTTTATGAAATATCTTTTAGAAAAGTAAGAATGACTTATCTAAGAATTAAATTTAGTTGGTAGCGTCAATATTTTTGTGTAAATATTTTTTTAGTAAAACTAGTTTGAAATTTGAGCTCATTAAGCGAACCAATGATCTCGATTAAGTAATCCAAAACCTCTATGAATTCTGTACATAAATTTCTCGTTATATAGTTCAAATTGAGAAACTAGGTATTTTTCCATAGATTGTTCTGTTGGAAATTGTTCTTTAGATTTATAAGCTTTTTTGATTTGCTTATTAATTCCTTCAATCAAATTCGTTGTATAAATACTTCCTCTAACTTCTTTTGGAAATTCATAGTAAGTAAATAAATATTTATTGTCTTCTAGGCTTTGTATTACTTTTGGATATTTTCTATTCCATTTGCTTTTGAATTTCGTCAATTCTTGCTTTGCTTCATCTAAATTTTTAGATTGATAAACTTGCTTAAAATCATCCAAAATAGCTTTTCTGTCAGCTACACGAACTTTTGCTGCTATATTTCTTGATACATGCACAATACAGCGTTGAATCTTGCTTTCTGGATAAATGTCATGTATTGCATTTTCCATTCCAGCTAATCCATCTGTGCATACTAAAGCTATTCTTTCTAATCAACGTTGCTTTAAATTAGCGAGTAATTCTCGCCATATTTCAGCCGATTCATTAGGTGCAATCATGTATCCAAGAATTTCCTTTGTGCCTTCTACAGTGATGCCAACAGCGATATGAACTGCTTCTTTAGCTACCGTATCTCTTCTTAATGACATACAAGTAGCGTCAGTATAAACAACAGCGTATTCTTCAGATAATGCACGATTTTTAAATGCCTCTACGTTTGCGATAACCTTATCAGTGATATTACTTATGGTTTGTTTAGAATAAGAAGCACCACATAACGATTGGATAACGTGTGATATTTCACTATTAGTCATTCCAGTTTGATATAAATCAATAATAGTTTTATCTGTGGAATGATCATGACGTTGGTATTTTGGTAATAAGGAAGTATAGAATTCTCCTAGTCGGTCTCTAGGAATGCGTAGATTTAAAACACCATATTTCGAATTAAATTTACGTGTATAGAAGCCATTTCTAGAATCTAAATTATCACTTCGATTGTATCGATCGTAATCTAAAAAAGAAGTTAATTCAAATTCTAGAATCTCGTTGATTGATTTTTCAAGTTCGCTTCTAAACAATTCAGAAACAGCTTCTTCAAAAGCAGGTAAGTTATTTTCATTTGTGAATAGATTTCTCATTAAAGATGTAGTAAAATAGTTCATGGGTATAATCCTTTCGTAAGATTTTTCGGCAAACTAATTTTACTAAGGTTATACCTTTTTTGCTACACTTAATTTACACAAAATATTTTACACTATCAAATTTAGATCAATATAAAATTTCTTTCATTTTTACTACATTTAATATTATTGCAGCACTAGTAGAAAATCATTGGAATTTTAGAATGTTCACTGTAGTTATATACTTTTTATGTGTTATATAAGGTTATTTGTGTAGAGGCTGTTGAAATAAATTAATTAGATTTTATAATTATTCATAGAGATAATCATTGGTTTTAAATATGTGTTAGAGTGATATTTTTATATGGGTATATAAATGAATATAAAATATAATAAAGAGTAGATATTTGTATTAATAAGAATATAAAAGTGAGTTAAGAGTTTTATTAATATATTAAATCATAATAATCATAGGCATTGGAGGAAAATGAAATGAAGATAGGTAGAGTTATATTTGTTCTTATAGCTATGTTTTTCTTTTTAAATGTTTTTATGAGTGAAACGGAAGATAAGTCGATTCAGGAAAATGCATCATCTCAATATGATATATTAAAAGATTCATTTTCTGAAGATTATGGAGGATCTTTTATTGATGATTCAGGAGTTTTACATATTTATCAAAAAGAAAATGATGATACTCAAACAGATACAACTTCTGTAGAAGATGATGTTGTTTATATTGATTGTGAATATTCTTATAATGAATTATTAGATGAGATGGATAAGATTAAACAATATTGTATGAATAATAAGGATGATGAAATTACTAAGAGTATTGTTGAATTTGGTATTTATGATTCTGAAAATAGAGTTAAAGTTTTTTTACAAGATGATATTATTGATGAATTTAAAGCTAAAGTATCAAATTCAGATGCAATCGTATTTGAAATGGAATAAATAGTTTAAAAGGAGAGTGACACATAATGAAAAAATCTTTTAAAATTATTGGTGTAGTTTTAGTTGTAGTCGCTTTATTGTTAGGGGGATATCACGGGATATCTTCAATAATAACTCATAATAATTATAATCCTGGTAATGAAGAGAAGTTTATAGATAATGAAGATTTAAATTGGGAATTTGGTACATTGTTGTCTATTTATATAGATATGTCATATTCTGGTGTTTCTCTTGTTAATGAGCATTATGATGGAGAATGTGATTATACTGATAAGGGCTTTGGTAATTATGAATTTTATTCAAAATTACAGAATAGCTATGAAGATTTAAAACTTACTAATCCTTATAATGTTATATTCAACATTAATCAATCTAAGTTAACATATGAAGAGTTAGATGAAGAAAATTGGTTTGAAACGATTTTAAATGAGTTTGTTGATATAGAGAATAGTTCTAGTCAGTTAGATAATATAGTCAAAAAAGATAATAACTTATATAAAGAGATAAATGATTTACCTGATTCTGCATTAGTAGATATATCAATAAGCTTTAATAAAAAGAAATCAGCTTCTGATATTATTTCATATATTAATGATTATGATAATTCTACATTAACTTATTTAGTGTTAGGATTTGAAGAAGATCATTTTTATGGTATGTCTTTAAATAGTGTACTACCAGTAACATTAACTAAGGAAGCTATAGAAAAATATCCAAATCTATATATAGAAAGTGAAGATACTTTAAGTGAAGCTCTTCTTCAACAAAATTATTTATCTAGATTACAGTTATTGATGGATCATCAAGATTTTATTGATCTTATTAAAGAATCATCTTTAAATAAAAATATTGATACTTTAGAAGAAAGATATAATAATGTAGAAAATGAATTTTCAGTATATGGTATAAGAGGATTATTTGCTAAGAAAGATTTGATATCTTTGATATCAGAAAATGAGTCATTATATATTCAGATACATGATGTAGTATTATCTTCTTTCAATAACTAAAACACCAAGGTTTTATAATCTTGGTGTTTTAGTTATGGTATTAGGTTGTAGAATTTCGATATTCACTTGGTGATATTTTAAACTTATGTTTAAAGGCTTTGGAAAAATAATTAGCATCATTAAAACCACAGTTTAAAGATATCTCTAATATAGATAAATGATCATTCTTTAATAATTCTAATGCTTTATCAAGACGATAATCTAATATATATTGATGAATAGTTTTACCATATTCTGCTTTAAATCTATTGATTAATGTACTTTTTGAACAATAGAAATGTTCACATAACTGCTGAATAGTAATCTCATTCTGGTAATTAAGTACAATATATTTTTTTATTTGAAAAGCGAGATCCTTCTTTTTATATTGTATACGATTAGTAAGAGTAATGTATTTTGCACATATATCTACTATATTTGAAAATGCGAGTATCTGTTCATGTGAATGAACAGATATTTTTTTTATTGCGTCTTCTAACACATCTTCATTATTAATATATTGTATAGCTTTCTCTTTAATAGTAAGCGTCAAATCTCAAGCGTAAAATAAAAAAGCAGTTAGGCATTAATCCTAACTGTGATACATGACGAAAAGGACATAATTAATATGCCTTTCG
>JAXJVS010000091.1:0-6570 GCA_036308445.1 Bacilli bacterium
CTACTTCATTGATAGCTTCTACTGATGTTAATCTAGCTGATTGAGAAAAGAACGATGATTCACCAAATACTCTTCCTTCACCAACAATTTCAATAGTTAATTCTTTGCCTTCCTGATTTACAAGATAGACTCTTACTCTGCCTTTTTTAATAAAATAGAAGTTATTAGAAATATCTTCCTGAAAATATATCGTCTGTAAAGGGTGAAACTGATAAAGAACACCTGCTTTTTCTATATATGGTAATAATGATTTTTTTATATGTAATTCATGCATAAATTTTCACCTCTTGTCAAAATTGTAACATAGATTACATTTTTGATATATATAAAATTATATAATATATCTAGTAGGAGGTTTAAGCTATGAGAAAATTTGAATTTATATTTAAAATTATATTAGGTAATCTTTTATTAGCGTTTGCTGTTAATATGTTTATTATTCCTTTTTCATTTATATCTGGTGGTTCTACAGGTTTATCTTTAATTATTCAACATTATACAGGTTTATCATTTTCATTGATTACTACATGTATTAATATAATTATGTTTATTTTAGGATTGATAGTCCTTGGTAAAGCTTTTGCATTAACCACTTTACTTTCTACTATTATTTATCCTTTCTTTCTAGAATTAACAACTCCAGTTTCATCAATGTTTACATTGACTCATGATCCCTTAGTTGCTTGTGTTATTGGTGGTGCATTAATGGGAGTGGCATTAGGTTTAGTTATTCAATCAGGAGCTTCTACTGGTGGTTTAGATATTCCACCATTAATTATTCAAAAGAAGTTTAATGTCAATGTCGCCATCAGTATGTATGTTATGGATACAATGATTTTAATTGTTCAGATGTTCTTTTCTTCAATGGAGGGTATTTTATGTGGTTTGATTTTAGTATTTGCGACTTCATTTGTTATGAATCGTATTCTAACCCTTGGTAAAACACAATGTCAGGTTATGATTATTACTGCTAAGTATGAAGAAATGCGAGAAGCTTTCTTACATGATTTAGATAAAGGTTTAACATTATTTATGATTGAAACAGGATATCGTAAAGAAAATCAGAAAGCTTTATGTTCGATTGTTTCTCAAAATGATTTACATACAATACAATTATTAATTAATTCTATTGATACGAATGCCTTTATGATTGTATCTAAAGTGCATGAAGTGAGAGGTTTAGGTTTTAAATCTTGGGAGAGCAAGAAAATATGGGGATAGAATTTTGAATTCTATCTCTTTTTTATATAAAAAAATAGTTTAACTAACAGTAGCGAGAATTCTCCCGCTTCTATAAGCAAAGAGGGCATGTCACATCATTAATTATTGCTTCAATATCATTTGTATATGCTTTATTTGTACGAATAAAACAGATTTTGTATTGTTCCGTTATTTTGATGAATGTTATTCCGGTGTTATTGGTATTATTCCGTTAAAGTGGTATACTATATGATGAATTGGAGGGATTGTCTATGTTTATGACAGTAAAACAGGCTTCCGAAAAATGGAACATTTCTGATAGAAGAATTCGAGTTCTTTGTTCTGAAGGGAAAATTCCAGGTGCATACCAGGAAGGTCGAGTTTGGAAAATTCCTGTGGATGCAAAGAAACCAGCTGATGGCCGTTACAAATCAAAGGAGAGTCTTTTAGCACAAATCGACCGTAAAAAGATTGAACTAGAAGGTAGAAGACCTTTGACGGCAGGCGAAGTAGCAAGGCTTAATGAAGAATTTATCGTGGAATACACATACAACTCTAACGCCATTGAAGGTAATACCCTTACTCTGCGAGAAACAGATTTGGTACTTAGAGGGCTTACGATTGATCAAAAACCGTTAAAGGACCACATGGAGGCAGTTGGCCATAAAGAGGCTTTTGATTTTGTGAGCCAATTAGTGAAAGATAACGTTTCGATTAGCGAAAGCATCATCAAACAGATTCATTATCTTGTCCTTGCTGATAAAAAAGAGGACCGTGGTGTATACCGTAGAGTTCCGGTTCGTATAATGGGTGCTCAGCATGAGCCTGTGCAGCCGTATCTCATAGAGCCGAAGATGGAGCAGTTGTTGTTTGATTTTAGTGAAAGTACAGAACATATCATAACAAAAATTGCTCGTTTCCATATCGAGTTTGAAGGCATTCATCCTTTTATTGATGGTAATGGCAGAACCGGAAGATTGCTTGTGAATCTTGAATTGATGAAAGCTGGATATCCACCTATTGATATTAAGTTTACAGATAGGATTGCCTACTATAATGCATTTGATGAGTATTATGTAAAGCATAATCTTTCCGCAATGGAAAATTTATTTGCAGGATACATCAATGCGAGGTTGGATATGTATTTGGATATGCTGCATGACTAACCAATCTGCTTGTGGCCAAGTAGACAATTGGCTGTATTGAGTTCAGTAATGAGGTTATATGTGCCAAAGGAAGATTATCAAAAAACATCTAAATAAGAAAATATATGTCTGTTATAGCTAGGATTATCATTATATGAAACTTTTTTCATTAAAAAAAGTACACACTAAATGTTAGGTTTCCTAGGTATCAACAAATAAGAAGATGGTATTTCAATATCATCTTTTTATTTGTTTTCATTACTTTTTAGAATATGTTATAATGCTTTCAAAAGGTAAGGTGAGTTTATGTATATTGTGAAAGTATTGATAGAACATCCAGTTCATAGCTTAGATACAACATTTGATTATTTAAGTAATGAATTAGTGAAAGTTGGTATTCGTGTTAGAATTACATTTCATCGTCGTTCTATCATTGGCTATGTTGAAGATGTTGAATATACGACTTCTTCTAAAGAAGAGTTAGAACAATCAGCGGGTTTTAAATATTTATATATTGAATCTGTTATTGATGAAGAACCATTATTAAATCAAGAATTAACTGCTTTAGCTTCAACTATGTCTAAACTGACACTCTCACCAAGAATTGCCTGTTTACAGGCTATGCTGCCGTCATCTTTAAAACCTAGCACAAATAAAAGTGTAGGAGTGAAATATGTCAATGTCGTAGAAGTTATCCAGCTGGGAATACCTCATACTAAAAAACAAAAGGAATGTCTTGAATATTTAAATGAACATCCTTTATTACCAGTCAAGGATGTACCTTATAGTAAGGCATTATTAGATAAATTAGTAGAACAAAGATTTATTCAATATAAACAGATAGAAAACTATCGTAATCCTTATCAGCAGAATAATCAATCTCAACAAAAAGTAACACTGACTAAAGATCAGCAATATATTGTAGGAGAGATTACTGCTAAAAAAGAAAGAGTTTCATTAATTCATGGTGTTACTGGTTCTGGAAAAACAGAAGTCTATCTTGCTTTAGCAGCTTTTTATATTCAGCAGAATAAAACAGTATTGATGTTAGTACCAGAGATATCCTTAACACCAATGATGGTAAGAGTGTTTAAAGAAAGATTTGGTGATAATGTTGCGATATTACATTCAAGATTATCACAAGGTGAAAAATATGATGAATATCGCAAGATAAAACGTGGTGAAGTACAGATTGTTGTTGGGGCTCGTTCGGCGGTTTTTGCGCCTTTGGATCATATTGGTTTGATTATTTTAGATGAAGAGCATGATGCATCTTATAAGCAGGAAACAAATCCTCGTTATCATACGACTCAGATTGCTAAAATTCGAGCAAAATATCATCATGCTCAAGTTGTATTAGGAAGTGCAACACCTTCTATAGAATCGTATTCTCGCGCTAAAAAAGGGGTATATGATTTATATGAATTGAATCAGCGTATTAACCAAAGAGCAATGCCTGAAGTAAAGATTATTGATATGGTAGAAGAAATGAAACATAAGAATTATTCTTTGTTTTCTCATGAAATGAAGAATAAGATTCAGTCAACAATAGATAAAGGAGAACAAGTTATTCTTTTATTAAATAAAAGAGGTTATGCTTCTTATGTTCAATGTTTTGATTGTGGTGAGGTCGTTAAATGTCCTCATTGTGATGTTTCTTTAACTTATCATAAAGATGAACATCGTTTAAAATGTCATTATTGTGAATATAGTATTCCTTATCCTAGATGCTGTCCAAAATGTGGTTCTACACATTTAAAGAATGTAGGATATGGAACCCAAAAGATTGAAGAAGTGATTGAATCAACATTTCATGATGCTAAAGTGATACGTTATGATGTTGATACAACTAGAAATAAGAATGGTCATTATCAATTATTAGAACGATTTAGAAAGAAAGAAGCAAATATATTATTAGGAACTCAGATGATTGCTAAAGGATTAGATTTTGAAGATGTCACATTTGTTGGTGTATTAAATGCTGATTTATCTTTGAATATACCTGATTTTAGAGCGAATGAACGTACTTTTCAATTATTGACACAAGTATCTGGGAGAAGTGGTCGTGGTGCTAAAACAGGTACAGTTATGATTCAGACTTTTAATCCTGAACATTATGTGATAGAAACGGCTTCTCGTCATGATTATTTAACGTTTTATCAATATGAGATGAATTATCGTAAAGCCGCAAAATACCCACCATTTTGTCATTTAGCATCAATTATTGTATCTTCTAAGAATGAAAGATATTTAAAGGCAGGGGCTAATGATATTGCAGATTATCTAAAGAAACATTTAAATCAGGCTATGGTCTTAGGACCAGCAAATAGTGGTATATATAAGATGAATGATATTTATCGTCAAAGGATATTGATTAAGTTTATTGATAGTCAAAGTGTTTATCGCGTGTTAGAAGACTTGAATCAATATTATAATAAACAAAAATTAGGAAAGGTAACAATGGTATGTGATTTTAATCCATACTCTCAGATTTAATATGAATAGAGAAATAGCTTTAAAAGTATTAATTGCTTATTATAAGGATAAAAGTTATATTAATATTGTTTTAAATAAAGAATTAGAAAATAGAGATATATCTAGAGAAGATAAAAACTTTATTACTAGAATAGTCTATGGTACAGTACAATATCAATTATATTTAAATTATTTGTTAGAACCATTTATTAGTGGTAAAAGAGTAAAAGCTTATGAAAAGATGTTATTGTTGATGAGTTTATATCAGCATGAATATATGGATAGTATTCCTGATTATGCCATTGTTAATGAAGCAGTACAAATAGCTAAAAAACAAAAAGGGATAAAAACAGCTAATTTTATTAATGCTGTATTAAAGAAAGCTTTTAAAGAAAAAAGAAGTTTAGAAGAATTAAATGAAATAGAAAGATTATCAATAGAAACAAGTCATCCTTTATGGATGGTCAAGATGTTTATGAAACAATATGGCTTAGAAACCACAAAAAAGATCTGTTATGCTAATAATGAAGTCCCTCACCAATCTGCTAGAATTAATACATTATTAACAAGCAGAGAAGATATTTTAAAGAATGAATTGTTTGTTCCAGCTATGAAATCACCTTATGGTGTTTATTATAAAGGTGGTAATATTGCTAATACTAAAGAATATAAAGAAGGTTTATTAACAGTACAAGATGAATCAAGTCAGCTGATTGCTGATGTATTAAAGCCTAGAGTAGATGATCATGTTTTAGATATGTGCTGTGCTCCTGGTAGTAAAACGACTCATCTAGCAGCTTTAATGAATAATCAAGGTGTTATAGATGCTTATGATTTATATGAACATAAGATAAAGTTAGTTGAAGATAATCTTAAGCGTATGAAAATAAACAATGTTGTAACTCATGTAGGTGATGCATCTTTATTAAAGGATAAATTAGTTAAAGAAAGTTATGATTGTATTTTATTAGATGCGCCTTGTAGTGGTTTAGGAGATTTAAGAAGAAAACCAGAAATTCGTTATCATGATTCTTCAATAATGGATGAAATCATCCCTTTACAACAAATTTTATTAGAAAATGCGTATTATTTATTGAAAAAAGGTGGTAGAATTGTGTATAGTACTTGTACCATCAATAAAAAGGAAAATGAAAAACAAATAGAACAATTTGTGTTAAAACATCCTGATATGATAAAAAAATATGAGGAAACAATATTACCATATGTTTATCATAGTGATGGTTTTTATATGTGTTTATTAGAAAAGGAATAGGAATATGAAATCGATTTATCAGTTTACATTAGAAGACATGATTGAAGAGTTTCTTTCGATTAATGAAAAGAAGTTTAGAGCTACTCAGGTATTTGAATGGTTATATCGTAAAGGGGTAACTTCTTTTGATGATATGAATAATCTATCTAAAGATTTAAGAAATAAATTAAAAGAAAACTATTCATTGTCTTTATTAAGAATAAAAGAAAAACAAGAAGCGAGTGATGGTACTATTAAATATCTTTTTGAATTAGAAGATGGTGGTTTAATAGAAGCTGTATTAATGGTTCATGACTATGGTAAGAGTTTATGTGTAACTAGTCAGTTAGGATGTAATATGGGCTGTAAATTCTGTGCTAGTGGTTTATTAAAGAAGCAAAGAAACTTAACTGCGGCAGAAATGGTTTTACAAGTTTTAACAGTAATGCATGATACTGATGATAGAGTGAGTCATGTGGTCATTATGGGAACTGGGGA
>JAXJVS010000092.1:0-2292 GCA_036308445.1 Bacilli bacterium
ATAGTGCTTTAAATATGTTTGATGAGATTTCGATGGTAGATCCAGGATGACTTGCTCAGTTCATGGGCTTTACAGAAATGGAAGTTGAAGATTTATGCATAAAATATGATATGGATTATGAAAAAATGAGAGAATGGTATGATGGATATCATATTACAAAAAGTCTTTCAACATTTTCTCCAAGATCAGTTGTTGCTTCAATCACAAGAAAAAATTTTGGAAATTATTGGAGTGCAACAGAAACATATGAAGCATTAAAAGTCTATATAGACATGAATTATGATGGACTAAAAGATGATGTTATTCAATTATTGGCAGGTAAGGATATCTATGTTAATACAAATAAATTTCAAAATGATATGACAACATTCAAATCAAAAGACGATGTATTAACATTACTTATTCATTTAGGCTATCTAGGATACAATAGTGAAGACAGAACTGTTTATATACCAAATAAAGAAGTAGAAAGTTCGTTCATCAGTTCAATTGAAGATTCGTCATGGAATGAAACCACAAGAGCGTTACTAAATAGCCGAGAATTATTGGAAGCAACCTGGCAAAAAGATGAAGAAGCAGTTGCAAGATATATAGAAGAAGCCCATCTAGATACTTCAATCTTAACCTATAATAATGAAAATGCCTTGTCTTATACTATCTCAATAGCATATATATATGCAAGAAATCATTATACGATTATAAGAGAGATGCCTGCAGGGAAAGGATATGCAGATATGGTATTTATACCTAAAAGTGATAAGAAGGCAATGATAGTTGAATTAAAATGGGATAAGGAAGCTAACACAGCACTTAATCAAATCAAAGAGAAGAAGTATCCTAAGGTATTAGAAAAATACAAAGATAACTTATTAATAGTAGGAATAACATATGATGTTAAGACAAAAAAATATATCTGTAAGATAGAAGAAATATAATAATAAGTTTATCAGGAATAATTATACTTAAATAAAAATAGCACTTAGTGCTATCTTTATTTTATAAGGGTTTTTATAGATTTTCCCATAGATAATGATTGTTTATGATTTCTTTTATACAAGTATATATGTTTTCGTTAGTTTTATTTTTAATTTTTGATAATAGATAATGAGAATGTTCATTATTAACAAAAGGATATGGTTCATTTCTAATGATGTTAAGAATAATAACTAATTCTTCATAGCTTACATTTAAACAATATCTATTACATATATCTTGTAAATAACTCAAAGACAATCTATGAAAACATTTATAAATATCTTTAGTATCTAACATTGAATAACCTCTTTCTAGTATTGTTAGTTATGTAATATTATAATACATTTTAATGTAATAATATTTTGAAATATTTACCAATTATGGGTGATAGGGTGTCTTTTATAAAAGATGAAATAATATGTAAGGTTATTGTATGAATTATGTTAAATTATCAAATATTTATAGTTTGATTTTTAATTCTACTATTCTATGATAGAATAATAACTGAGGTGTTGAGGATGAAGTTATTTAAGAAGAAATCATTAGAAGATATATTAAAAATAGAAGATAATGAACAAAAGATAAATGAATTATATAAATACTTATCTAAGAAATGTGATTATGGTAATAACTTAGATACATTAACAAACCATGAAAAAACATTATATTTAGTCATGGATTTTGAAGCGGAAATGAATGATGGTGGGTTTGAACAATATTTGTATAGTGATGCAGGAAATCATATTTATGATGCTTATCATAGTTTTGTGGAATTAGGTAGGGAAGATATTGCAGCAATCTTACATGAGTGTATATTAATTTTTCCTCAAGAAGAAGTACCTGCTGATCAATATCAAAGACAGAACTTGTTGGAGATGTTATTGAATGATGGACCAATATTTGATGATTTAAACAATAGATTAGATATGAATCTTTTGGATGATTATTTAAGATATATAGATTAAGTTGACAAATAGTCAGCTTTTTTTTGTTTATATAGTGATAATTATATTGTTTAAATACTATTATAAAAGTTTATGAATTATATTTTTATTTATGTTTCTCTATTGTAAACATAATAATTCTTATAATATTTAAATGCTTAATGATTTTTATGTAAAGAATCTTATGAAAGTGTGACTTGTGTTGTCATGAGGTGACAAAAAGTAACAGGTGGTTATAAAATAGATGTTACCACAGGTTATATTCAAATTCCAAATATTAAAAGTGTTCCAGAGATGAATCCATCTCCAGAAACTTTAGAAACGACTGATTTAAGTCAAACTGAGTTTAAAACATATGTAGAAGGATTAAAAG
>JAXJVS010000093.1:0-10890 GCA_036308445.1 Bacilli bacterium
AGTCAGGGATTGTTGTTTTACAGAATATGTAATAAATAACCTATTAATGTTGGAATAAATACTGTTGATGCCCCAATGGTTCCAGCAAATATATCTGCCCAACTAAATTCTCCATCTAATACTGCTTCTTTAAAAATAGAAATAATCCATACAAATACTACTCCTATTAATGGAAATACCATCATAGAGGGATTTATCATCTATTCTGACAATATTGCCATTATTGTTAAACAAGCAGATATTAATCCGCCTAATAGAAAATGCAATACTTTATCATTTCCAACTTTAACAATAAATTTATTAACTAACTACATTAAATTTTTTAATTTTGTTTTCATAATGTTATTGAATATGTAAAAAATCAATCATTAAATAATCTTTATCTGTTCCCATTTTTATATTTTTGTGATTCATTAATCGTGCATAAATATATGGATACCAATCATCAAATATTTTCCAAGTCATTGAAGATATTTTTTGATCTAAAGTTGGTTCTGGATTCTTACATTCATATATAACTTTCCAATCCCATTTACTTCTTCCACAATGAAATTTAAGATCAGTAAAAGTTGATTCACAAAGTAACATAAAAATTTGAAATAATTTAATCTGTCTTTGTTTTTCTTTTTCAATTTTATCTTTATTAAATAAATATTTAAATTTAAATGTTGCTTCATTGCCTTCTAAAAGAATTCGGATTTGAATTCCTTCATTTTTATTATTCAAATATTCTAATACTTTTAATACATCAACTCCTTTAAATGCCATAGACCCATGTCTAAATTCAGGATTCCCTTCTTTGTCAAAAGATATTCTTAAATCAAAATACCTAATTCCATATTTTTCATATTGTTCTTCAATAGTTTTACTTTGACATCTAGCCATAAAGTGAAACGGAATTAACCACCATCTTTTAGGTTTTAAATATGTCATAGTATCATGAGATGCTAATTTCATTAATATTTAACACTTAATTTATTTAATTCATCACAAAAATCTAATACGAATTGTTTGTTCTGTAAGTTTTCTTCTTTAATAGTATTTATTAAATGTTCTACTGCTAATAGAGTCATTTTACACATTCTTTCTATTTCTATTTCTTTATAATCCATTACCAATTGTTTTTACAAAAGTCCAGTTTTCTTTATCTTCTACATAATCACCTAATTCTGGATATATACTAACTAATGTATGTCCAGTTTTTAAATTTTTAAAATGATACATTTGAATATCATTCATTTCTATTTGTTTTTCTTCTTTAGGTGAATCTTCTATTATTTCTACATCATCCCAAGTAATTCCTAATTGTTTTAATTTCTTTTCTGGATTCTTAGGATTCCAAATTTTACCGTTATACTTAAATGTTATTTGATTATTCATAGTAGCCCTACTCAGAATCGAACTGAGATCATGGGATTTAGAGTCCCTCGTAATTACCTTTATACTATAGGGCGATATAGCAGGAATTTCACCTGCTTAAAACATTTCTTTTAGATCATTAAGATATTCAATGCGAGAATTAATTAATTCTATTAGTACATTTTTACTTTGTTGCATTAAACATCCTACATGTTCTGCTTCTTCTTTGTTAAATGATTCTAGATCTAGAAGTTTATTGAATTCATTTACATCCATAATTTGTCCAAGAGATTCACAGAATGTAATAAATAAATTGTCATCTACTTTCTTAAGATTTTCTTTAAATTGAGCAATACTATTTTTAATTTCTGTATCATCAAATTCTAAAGATTCTTCTTTAACTTCTTGTCCATTAATTAGAAGTTTTTCTTCACCATTGATATTACTATATTGTATGTGAATATCATTTGGGTTTTCAAAAATTAAATCAATTAGTTTTCCAATCATAATTCTTATTTTTTTAAATACACTACAATTATAATACTCAGATTGTTAATTAAAAACTAAGAAGTGTTAAAATATTGTTAATTATAATTTTCCTCCTTTTTTATATAAAGTATATTGATAATTTGCATCAATAAAATTTCTTATATCTTCAGGTAATCCTAAATAATAAGATTCTTTAATTTCAACAGGTTTATTTTTCTTAAATAGTTTTTCAAATTGACCTTCCTTAATATTTCCTTTTTTAGTATATAAGTTTGAAGAATTCTAACTCAACCATAGTTCCATCTAAGTTTCTATCGCTTCTCGTCTTTCTTCTTGTTTTTTACTATATCTTTTTTTAGGTTCTTTCTTTTTTGTAATTACTTGATTAATTGAATTCATGTAATTAGAAAAATTACGATATTTTTCTCCTAAGGTGTTTCCTTCAAATTTATTTATTTCATTAATATAATTTTCTAACTATACCCCAAAAGGTGCGGATTCTAAATCAGTTCCTTTGTAGAATTTTTTAATTTCAGTTATATTTGGAGATTTAAAGTCTTGTTTATTTGGATTAAATAATAGTTCTCTAATTTTTCCATTTTTATATTCGTCTTTAGTTATATCTGAAAATGCCTTGTATCCAGTAGTACTAAAAACTTTATTTCTCTAAAGTCCTTCAGCAGCAGATGTTGCCCAACTTGTTAATAAATATTTAATATCATGTGAAGTCGAAGGAGTTTCAGAACCTGATTTATTATAATAATTATCCTTTTTTGAAAAATCTTCTGTTAAAAGTTTTGGATTTTTTAAAACCTTCATAGGATGTGCTAATGTATATGCAACTTTTCCACGAACTGTATTAGTAGGAGCTATTCTTCTAACCCCTGGATTAGTATAATCTACTATCTAAATTCCTTTTAAAGTGCCCTAATTATCTGCATAAATAACGCCATTAGCTCCTACTGTATTTAATGCTGAATTATTAGGTCCTGTAAAATATTTATCAGATCGATTGATTCCGTATACTAAAGCATGATGAACATCCTAAGGAACATCACTATCTCCTAATATTTTTGAATTAGTTCTTATTTCAGCTAAATGTCTACCATCATTATCTGAATGTGCTATAACAGAAGCATAATCATTTCTAGACTTATAATCATTATCATATCTTACAATTTTAGAATCAAGGTTAAATGCTTCTCCTACAGTTGGAATATAAGATCCTGTATGTATATTCCACCAATTAGGATCATACATTTCCTATCTAGACTAAGCAAAATTTCTTCCTAAACTTTGATCATATCTATTAAATACTCCTTTTCCTTTTTTATTTTTGTTTGCTCCTTCTACCCCAAAAATAGAACCTTGTTGAGTGCTTCCTAACATATAACTGTCATTATTCTCATAAGAACCAGTGTAATGAAATTTAGTTAAATCTCCAGCAGCTAATGCTTCCGAGGTTCTAGCAACAGTTTTTTGATCATACTATTGTGCTCCTGCAGTTGATCCTAATCCCTTGGCTATAAAATCTTTATGATTCATTCTTCCTCCAATTATAGAAGCTAACTATGCAACAGTTCCTTCATCCTATAAATTATCAGGTAGTATTGTTGATAACATGTGTGCAATTGGTAATCCTGTACCTTCTTCAATAAGCACATCTTTAACTGCATCCGAATTTGTTGTAGCTAAAATCCTTTGATCATTAAGATTTAAATCTTTATTTAATTTTTGTTTACCTGCTGTAATGCCTCGATCAATACCTCTCTAAATTAATACTGGAGTAACAATTTGAGTAGCTTTTTTAGTTTTATCCCAAATCTAATTATCAGAAAGATTAAATTTATCTTCAACATAATTTAATCCATCGTTTATCATATCGGAACCAGGACCAAATGCTAATGTACTAGTAAATAAATTTCTAGCAGAATTTCCACTTCTAGTACCCATCCCAAATGTAAATCCTAAAGTATTTAAAGCTGAAATGGTTTTATTTTTTAAATTATAATTCAAATCTTCTTTAACATTTCCATTCTCATCATAATTATAATCCCAAGTATCATTTACCGTATCAATAGCTGGTTGTGTTAAATGGTTTGCTGTTGTACCAGCAGCCATATCTTGTGCAATATTTCCTGCTGCTTTTACTGCATCTGGAGTTCTAAAACGAAATAATAATTTTAATCTAGTTTTAATATCAACAGGATTTTGTTTTTGAGTTGAGGCAAGTTGGTCTGCAGTTTCTCTAATAGCATCCTTATTAAAATACTATCCAAAACGAGTATTAGAGAAAGCATCATCAATCCAATTTCCAAATTTAGTATATTTTAAAAAAGGTAATGCAGAACCAATTGCTTGTATTGAATTACTTAAAGTAATTCCATTTTCAGACATATCTGAAACTGAGTCATATAACCCAGCCCCTCCTAAAATCATTTCGGTAGGTTTTGCTAATGTATTATATGCAGAAATTGCATAAGGAGCTACAGTTGAAACTACTGTAGGTACTGCCAATAAAGAAGCAGCACCATACCCAGTAGCATCTCCAGCTTCTTTAAAAGCTTGCATTACTTCTGGATTATTTTTCCACGCAGCATTCTAATTTGCAACATAAGTTTTAGTGAAATTAAAATCTTTTGAACGAGTATCTCTTTCACGTGCTTCTTTTGCTTCTTTTGTTTTATATCCCTGTACTTTAGATTCTGTACTAGCTTTAGACGGCATAATAAACTAAGGAGTTCCATCAAATTTAACGGCACCTTGTGATATTAATTCATCTAAAAGTGCAGCAGCATGTCTAGTATCTATTTTTCTTACCTCTGCTATATTTTTTACAGCTTGTATATAATCTGAAGCATAATTTTTATTTTCTTTTTCTCTACTAACTACTCTTAAATCCAAACCAGCATAAATTGAATTAGGATCTTTTAAATTATTAATTTTAACTAATTCATCTACAGTAGTATTATATTGATTCGCTAATTTAGTAAGATTATCTCCTGGTTTAACTTTGATTCTCCAATACTTAGTAGTAGTTGGTTGTACTCCAGTTTTATTAGAACTAAAAGAAGCTCCTTGTGGAGTTACAACCAACTCATTTAAATTTATTGTTTCATTTATATTTTTAGACATATTATTTTTTTCTAGGAATTAATTTTCCACCATATTTTAATTTAACACCAGCCATATTTGGAACAAAGATTGATCCTCTTTCGTCTACATAAGCTTCTGGGAAAGATTCATTAGGTCTAGTTAATTTAAGTCTTTCATTAAGAGGTTTAACACGTGTTTCATTAAACCAATCTACCCAGTCTTGTTGATTTACTAAAGGAACTGTTGGTTTTAACTGATGTTTATTCACACGTGTTGGATTAACTGAAGTATTTCCATTAGGAGTATATCTTAAATTATTTGGATTATATGACGAAAATTTAAAATTATAACTTTCTGTCCCAGGTACAGCTTTTAATCCTTTTGGAGTTTTAGTATACATCCTTCCAGAAGTATTTAATTGAAGAACTCTATTTCCATTTTCTCCTACAGGATTAAACACCATTCCTAAAGTTCCATTATCATATCCTCGTACTAACTATAATGGAAACATTGCTGCTGAACTTGTACTGATATCACCATTTGATGAAAAACCTACTGCTCCACCATGAGGAACTTCTTCCAGTTGTTGAGTCATTATTTTCTAATACTATTCTGGAGGAATATTAAAATGTGCCATACTTGTAACATCATCTTTTACCCAAAATAATTTATTACGATCCTACCCAGGAAAATTTTCTTTAGTGAAAACTGGTTTATCCATAGCGTCATTTGAAGTTCTTCTAACTTTTGAATTAACATAATCATCGGTATAATGATATGGTTTTTGAGGAATGACTTTACTATTTCCACCATAATTTGGAAGAATATGCATTCCTTCAGGACTTATTGCATTGCCAGTTAAAGCATCTATTGTCCAACCGTTGTCCAACTTTACAGGTTCGTACATTGTATTATATCTTCTTCGCATTTCTAACCATTTATTAACACGATCTTGAGAATTTAAACTATCGTCAATATACTAATATGTTGGATGATTTCTAATCGCCTATGCTAATTTCGAGATAGTAGGACTATTATTGCTATTAAATCGTAAACTAGGAAACCAAGGTTCTGAGAAATCAAATAACCCAATGTTATCAATCTTTGGTATATCACCAGAAAAATCTACAGGAAGTTCTGCTCCCCACATATTTGTTATTGTACTTTGTGTAGGTACTACTGTAGGAGCGTCAAAAAATCGTGCAGATTCTTCAAATGTATCAATATCCTATGGATTTGATTCTCCATCAATATACTCATCCCAATCAAATGGGTCAAGTCCTGATTGTGTTCTAGAAGAAGTTGGAACATTTGCTTCCTGTGCTGCTTCAAATCTCTAAGGATCATCCCATTCGAAATCTGTTCCTGATGGTAGTGAATGAGCATTAGATGCTCCTCGTTGATTAACCTGATTCATTCTTTCTTCTAAAATATCAAGATACATTTCTTGATAAGAATCCTAATCCATATATGAAGGAGGAGTATTAGGTATATCCAAACGTTCTGAAGCTGGAATTTGAGATTCTAACTAACGGATTCTTTCTGCTATTTGTTCTCTACTTAAAGATTGAGGAGCAGTTGTAGTCAATCTAGATCCTAAATTATTTGATACTTCTGGTTGTACTATTTCTACAGCTCTAGCAGATGGAGTTGAAGTTCTTCCTAACCTTGGTCTACGGACTCTAGTTCCGTTTAAACTTCTTTGGAGATTTCTGTAGAAAGTTCTTCCATTTCTCGCTAAAGCTCTTGCAGGTCTTTCTATAATATTTGGAATAAATGGAGCAAGTAATCCCAATCCTGCTGTTGTATAATTACTCGTATCAAATCCACGCATGTCAAAATTATGTGTGAGTGCATGATCTCCAATATTATATATAGCTTCTCCTGTATTATAATAATCTAATGCATCTCCAATAATTGGAGTCATTTCTAACATAAATCTTCCTGTATCTTTAAGATCAGATATTCGTTGATTTCCTTCAACTAATTTTCTTTCTTTACTATTATAACGCTCATTTATTTCAGGATCATAATTTCTAGCATATTTAGTCATATCATATACATTATATCCTTCTCCTTTATGAGCATTAATAAAAGCTTGTGCATCTTGTGCATTTTTAAAAACTTGTCTAGTACCATTAGGAAGCGTTACTGCTACTTGTCCCTAAATGTCTAGAACATCTTGTGTACTTAATTTTCTAGTTGACATATTAAAATTTTTTATTAATGTTTATAGTTTTCCTAGTAAAAATATATAATTAAAATCTAAATTCAAAATTATATTCATTTGTATATAAAAATAATAGTAAAAATGTAGTATAATTTAATTTTTTAAAGAGAGTGTTTGATATAAATATTCCGGTACTTTAAATATTAGCCCCCCCCCTATTTTTATTTAGTCCGTAAAAATTTTGAAGTTATTTGGTAAAATTTTATAGAGTTATTTAGGGGAGAGTTCAGTTACCCAATTTCGCCCCCGGGGTGGCGAATTGGGAAATAAATATTAAAATAGCCAGTATATTTATATAAGCGACTATAATAAATTAGTAATAAAATAAATATTTATTACGAATTCGCACATAGCAGTGCGTCTTGGCTTTCAGCGTGAGCGTTAGCCAATAGAGTCCCGTTTGCAGTCGGACTATAAGCAACTGCACGACTTTCGCAAGTTTTCAAAGTAAAACTTGCTGACTTTCCCGATTTTCAAAGAAAATCGACCGACGCAATGTTGCGTCTAATTCCCTTATAACTATGGCAACAACTGCTCTTGCATCTGCTAATGTTACCAAGTTTGACCTTAACCAAACTAAGCGTTCAAGCGTTTCTCAACTAATCCAACGCCTTAACGATGTTAAGATTGACAAGTTCGTTAAGCATAACGACCTTGTCGGTGCGTGGAAAGACGCTGACCAAACCAAAGCATACGCAGGTTTGGTTCCCGTCATCAATGGCGAAGAACGCTTTGACCTTGCATTGCTAACTTACGACCTCGATGCCGTAGACCTTACGACATACGACAAAGAGGGCAATGTTGAGTTTTTCACACCAAATGATGATTTGCACAAGGAAAGCCGTGCTTACCTTGATAGCAATGCTTCACCATCATACGATGCGTGGCTTACTCACATTGTGAGTGTGTTCGCAAATGGTGCGAAACTCACTGCAATACCTTACAACTACAAGTTGAAAGGTGGTCGCATTGTTAAGTTTTATATGTTTGGTGCTAACAAACTATAAACCTTAACTCGCTTTGCTCGTTGTGCGATAACAACGAGCATTTTTTATTAACCTTTTGTTTAATCTTCAAAATTTTTCAAATTATGAAAAATTATATTATGCTTGAAAATGGTGTTGTAATCACCCTTCAAGAATACAGAGAAAATTACGCAAAATAAATTCTGCAAATTTTCTGCTTTTTTACCCGTTTTGGCTTATAATTAAAACGGGAAAATTTTCAACATTTTTAACACAAAAATTTTAACAAAATGATACATCTTATTGAAGAAAAAGCATTCAACGAAATGTGTGCTGAATTAAAAGATTTAGTTAAGAATTTTCTTAACCAAAATAAAACCTACAAAAAGTTTCAAAAATACATAAAAGTCGCAAATGAAAACTTAGATAGTGTTCATTCACAACTTTGTAATTTTACTTATGATTTTGAAAATCGTAGGTTGTTAAAAATCTTCATAAATGAAGAAAGTTTCATTAATCGAGGAATTAATGAAATTACTATAGTCTATGCAGGTGAATGTGGCACTGACCACATTCGCATAGATATCAGCACATTTATGATTATAATGTGTGCATCGGGATTAATTAAAAATTAATTCAAAAATTAGGGACATCATTCACTTCGGTGGGTGGTGTCCCTTATTTTTTTATAGTCGTTTTTATCGTAATTTAAAAAAGTGTTAAAAAAAGTTGGCACTTAATCTTTTTTTCGTTATTTTTGCTTTGAGGGAAGGCGGGGAAGTAATTTATTATATTATATAATAATATTTATTTAATAATAGATTTTATAAAGATAATATTTAAAAATAATAAATTAATACTTTCCTTTTAAAGATAATTAATTACTTTCCTTTTAAGAGAAATAATAGTTAAATTATAATCCGAATTATACTAAAATACTTAATTAGTGTTTCGCCGCTCGCTTCGCTCTCTGCGATAATTATCAATAAATATTTATTAAAAAATATATATCAAAATAGCCTATATATAAACAAAAAATAGCCTATGTATAAGCGCCTATTGTATATTAGCGAACAGTCGTTCGTGGTGGTATAAAGACTACTAAAAAATACTCAATACGATAAGTGGAATCCTCATGCTCGACCACATTTAAAATGAGTTAAAAGAGGTGTAGTAACTGAGAGTATTTTTTATTTGAATTTAATGTTTAATTTTTAAAAATAATTGGAGGAACTGTAAAATGACAGTAGCAGAACGTCAAGCGGAAAATGCAAAGAATAAAGCAATTAGTAAAGTAACAGGTTTTTCAAAGAAGCAACCAGTAGGTTTTGATCCAGATTCTATCCTTGATAAGGATGATGTAATTGTGATGCCTGCTCAAATGCCAGAAGTATTTAAGCAAGTCTTCGGTGTTGATGCTGATGGAAACGATGTTTATGCTGAATTCATTGTTGTGGATGTAGAGCATCCAGGTAAGGAAACACGTGCAATCAACTTTTTCCCATCATCTTTGACCAAAAATATTTGGCCAGCTGAAAAGAATGAAGATGGTGAAGTTGAACTTAAGGACGGTGGTCCGTTGAACCCAAAGGGTAGTGCAGTTGATTTGTTTAAGTCTTACCAAGGTAAGACTGGTCCTAACGGAGAAACTGATACACAACTAGGCATGGAAGCATTGCTTAAAAAGCGTATCAAGGTATCTGATAAGCAATCAATCGATGTGCAAGTGTACCGTAAGGGTAAACGACTTAACGAACTTAAGAAGGTAGGTTTGTTTACTTACGATGCAGAGTAACATAATAACGGTTAAGGCGCGTATGCGTCTTGACCGCTTATTAGAATCTGAACACAAGTATTACAAGTTAGTACCGCATTCAATGCGGATGGATAGCGAGTGGGCGTACTATGTATTAGAGAGGAGAAACACCCAACCACCTCAATTCCAAATTTTACAAGTAATACGAATTTGAAGCATATTGTGGAGTAATATATAAATTACTCTACAAATTTTCAAATTAAAAATTTTTGATTAAATAAAAGGTTCATAAAAATGTTGTCATAAATAATAAGGGTAAAAATACACGCTGTTTGTGAAAATAGCGTGTATTACTTTAATGCTACCATTGACGGTCACAAGTCCGTATAAAATGCAGAGTGAAGTAAATTATTAACTAAAACCTCGGGCAAGAAATTGCCAATTATGAATTAAATTTAATTAAAAATGAAAGTGGGCTTTCCAGATTAGCCATCCCGCAATAACTGGTAATATGAAATCACAGAATCGCAAACTCGCTGTGAAAGTAAGAAGGGTGAGCATAGAGAAGTAATTCGACTCTTTCGCAATATAATGGAATTCGACGTAAGTGCCTTGTATTAATAATACAATATTAATACGCTAAAGGTGTAAGTAGGGGTAACCAATCCTCCAAAAACTTACCACAATATTCAGGTGACGAGGAATATTTTTATTAAATTTGTAAATTATGTATTAAATTAAATTGGAGTTGCACAGGAGTAAGGTCCTGGATTGCTGAAAGGCAAAATCCTAATCAGACACATAAGTTCTCATAAGGAACTATTTGCAATATGTGATTCTGGTCGTATTGAACTTGTCTGATCAACAAGGAATATATGAACGTTAGTAACGTTAGAGTTATTCAACAGAGTGCAAACTGTTTGATGAAACCTTAAATAACTCACCATCTTATTCTAGATATGTAAGATGGTGCCTGTCCGAGTGTAGACGCTCGC
>JAXJVS010000094.1:0-12628 GCA_036308445.1 Bacilli bacterium
GAAATACACGCTCCTTAACAGTCAGCCAGGAACATAGATAATCATAAATGTTTGTAGAACTAAATTCCACACATAAAATTGTAAGTTTAAATTCCACCTTTAAAGCTCTTGGGGTGGAATTTAGTTTTACAATTTAGGTATTACTAAAAAAATAGAGCATTGCTCTATTTTTTTATTGACTTCTTATTATTTTCTTATATAATAGTCAGGTGTCAAGACACATGTATACACGGGGGTATGATTATGAATAGAAACAAACAAATTTATTCTATGGTTTTAACTTCTTTATTGATTGCGATTGGAATTATTATTCCTATGGTATCACCAATTAAAGTGGTTATTGAACCAATGTCTTTTACACTTGCAAGTCATGTCGCAATTATGATTGCAATGTTTATTTCACCAATTTCTGCATTAGCAGTTGCTGTTGGAACTACACTTGGATTCTTTTTAGCAGGATTTCCAATTGCAGTTGTATTAAGAGCATTAAGCCATGTTATATGGGCATTTGCAGGAGCATATTATATTTCTAAGCATGTAGAAATCTTTGAATCACCAGTAAAATCGATAGTATTTAATCTTGTTATTGCAGTGATGCATGCTGTATTAGAAATGATTGTAGTTGTACCATTTTATATGGGAACAGATGCTAATGCATTTATGTACATGGTATTTGGATTAGTTGGAGTAGGAACTATTGTACATAGTTTTGTAGATTTTGTAATTTCATTAGTTGTATGGAATGCATTATGTAAGAGTGAAAGTATTTCAAAAATTGCGAATGTAAAAAAAGTAAGTCTAGTAAAAACTAGTGCTTAATACAAATAAACCTAGCAGTAACTGCTAGGTTTATTTGTACTTATTATAATTTTTCCTTCCTTTTGCAAGAAGCAAGTTATGTCATTTGACTCTACTATAATTTCTTAAACTATATACTAATTCAAATTTAATAACTTTATTCATAAAAATAAAACTTTACTACATATTTATAATTATGCAGTTTTAATATCAAATGAAATATCACAAGACCTAGACTTGTTCCACTCTTATCATGAATTACAAATATATACCATATACTTTATAGTCTGTTTTCTTCTATCAGTTCACTATATCCATTTATAACGCCTAATGGTGTTTTCATTTCATGAGTAAACTGATTATTAAATTTTTTTATGTTCTCACCTACTTCTAATTTCATTCTATTTGTCACTTGTATAAATTCAATGCAAAAAAAGAAGTTATAATATTTTTATTATATCTTCTTTTGTAATTCCAACCATGTTTAATCTTTTAAATAATGTTTTCACATTACCATAACCCAAATGAAAAGCTTCATAAACATGAATTCTTCTCTCTTTATTTCCAATAATATCTAAATCAATAAACTCTTCCCAGCTAATAGATTGTTGTGTTTCATCAAAACTAATAACATTATCTAAAGCTTCAATAATTGCTTCTTTTCTTGCTTCTGCAATACCCACCTTATTTTTTCCAATAGCGTCTTTTTTCTTCACAAAAGCATGTTTACTATTAGGTAATACATCTTTTATCATATTTCTTATTTTCATACCAGGATAATCAGGATCTGTTAAAACAATAACTCCTCTTGTATCATTAACTTTCTTAATATAATCTAATGTTTCTTGAGACAAAGCTAATCCATGAGTTTCTATTGTTTCTACATCAAATAATTCTTTTAAAACCTGAGTATCTGTTTTACCTTCTACTACGATGACTTCTTTTATTTTTTTCATATATGACTCTTCCCACTAATTTTATCCACTTCTATCTTAAATACCAAAACTGATTGACACATCTTATCATTAAGCTCATATTCCTTATTTGCAATATGTTTCATAATCAATTGTAACGCTTCATTCTTTTCGTTATCTTTAACTTCAATAGCTATTCCTTCGCCAATAACACTTTGATACAAATAGCTATAAGCACAAGGTGAAGAAGCTTCCACTAAATCATGGCTACAATCCATCTCAAAAGCAACTCTTTGATTTAAAGCACTTATCTTTCTACCTTCATAACTACTATGAAAATATAAAGTTAACTTATCATCATATTTGTATCCAAAATTCATTGGTACAATATACAAACCATGTTTATCATACATTGCAATTCTACAAACTTTACATTTATCTACAATTTTTAATATTTCATCTATTTCTTTGACTTCTCTATCTTTTCTTCTCATGCCAACATTATAATATGAAAAAAGATGTTTATTCAACATCTTTTAACTTTAATTTCTCTTTATTCTTTACATCATCTTTTACAATCTGATAAATTGTTGCAGTTAAAGGTACACCAATAAACATTCCAGGTATTCCCATCACTCCACCACCTATTGTGATAGCAGATAATACCCATAATGCTGATAAATCAATAGCTTCTCCTACTACTCTAGGATAAATAAGATTTTCTTCAAATTGTTGTAATAAAACTAAGAACACTAAGAATACTACGGATTTAATAGGAGAAACAGTTAAAATCATAAATGCTCCTACAGCTCCTCCAATATAAGCACCTGCAACTGGAATTAAAGCAGTAAAACCAATAAAACTTCCAATCATAACTGCATAAGGTAACTTTAAAATCATCATTCCTAATGCACATAAAGCACCTAAAATAAACGCTTCTATACATTGTCCAACAATAAATCCATGAAAACGACTATTTAAAATACGAGCTACGTAATGAATCTTTTCATTCCATGATGGCTTCAAATAAACTTTCATTAATCGATTACATTGATTCATTAATTTATCTTTATCTAACAATAAATATATAGCAAAAATACAACTAATTAATGTAGTCATAACCAAAGAAATAGTCGTTGATACAGCTGAAGCAAATGTTCCTAAAATATTACTAAACCCTGAAGTCACAATCTTAACTGCTTTAGAAATAAGATCCTGCCAATCTAGATTATTTAATGAGGCCAATAAATCCTCAGGAATAATATATTCTACTAATGTTTCATTTTGTTCTAATATTTTAATTAAGTTATTAATCTGTATTGGTATTGCTTTCGCTAATACAGTAATACAAGAAATTAATTCAGGTACAATTAATTGTACAATTAAATAAGCCACACCTATAAAAGTCACTATCGCCCCAATCAAACAAACAGGTCTACGACTTTTTATTACTGATGATTTCTTGCTGTTAGGGAAATAATACTTTTCATAAAAAGTCATTAATATATTTACAAAATATGCGATAACTGCTCCTATAAATAATGGTGCACACGCTCCTAATGCTATTATTACAAACTTACTAAAAGCTGGCCAATATTGAATAGCTAAAAATAATATAAAAGCACTAACTACAACTCTTATACATGTCTTCCAATCTATTTTCAATTTAATATCCCCTCTCTAAAATTTATGTATATATTAAACTACATTTGTGGCTTCTATATTAACATAAATAATTAAAAATTAAAAATATACATCTACAATAAAATGTATAATCAGAAAAAAACAGAGTTATCCCAAACTCTGTTTTTATGTATATATAACGTTTTCCCGTATATACCTATTTAAATTGTGGTAAATATTCTATATGTGCATCAATTAATTCATCTACTACCATATTAGCAACACTATCACTTTGACATAAAGGATTCATGTTTAAAGCAGTAACAGCTAAATCTCTATCTCCTTTAACTGCTGCTTCACATACTAATCTTTCAAATGTTTTCATCATATGCACGTATCCACTAATTGGCAATTTTAATTCACCAGTAGCGATAGGTTTAGGACCATCTTTAGTGATACGGCATGCAACCTCAACAGCGCTGTTTTGTGGTAGGTCAGAAATGGCCCCGTTATTTCTAACATCTACATATTGGATATCCCCAGTATTATTATATATGGATTGGATAAGATTACATGCCGCATCACTGTACTTAGCACCTCCTCGCATTGCTAATTGCTGAGGTTTTTCTGCTAATTCTTCATGTGAATATAGTTCAAATAATTCTTCTTCTGTTTGGCTTACTACTTCACCTCTAACAGTTCCTGTTTTAAATTGTTCTTGTTCTTCAGTTAACTGCTCTTGAGTGTAAAAGTAATAATTATGATAAGGGCAAGGGATTGCTTTTAAACCTTTAATAAAACCAAGTGAATATGGTAAAGAAACAAAGTTTTTCATTTGTATAGTATCTTCTTCACTAAGATTTGCATACTTATCTAATAACTCTTCAAAGCGAGATTCGCCATTCACAAAAACATCAGTCGCAAAGATAAAGTGATTAACACCTTGAATTTCCATAGTCACTTCTTCTTCCTTAGCACCTAACATTTTCGCGAAACCACTCACCATATTAACAGGAACATTACATAAACCAATAGCTTTCTTAAAGTTTGTATATCTTAAAATAGCTTCAGTAACCATTCCTGCAGGATTGGTGAAATTAATTAACCATGCATCAGGACAAATTTCTTCAATATCTTTTACAATATCCAAAATAACAGGAATTGTTCTAAAAGCTTTAAACATACCACCTGCACCATTTGTTTCCTGACCAATCATACCATGAGAGATGGGGATTCTCTCATCTTTAATACGAGCTGGTAATCTACCAATACGCATTTGAGTTGTGACAAAATCTGCACCTTGTAAAGCTTCTCTACGATTATAAGATAAAGTAACTTTCATCGGTATTCCTGCTTTTTTTACCATTCTCTTAGCTAAAGCGCCTACAATTTCTAATTTCTCTCTACCTTCTTCTATGTCTACTAAACATAATTCTTTTACTGGTAAAGTATCATATCTCTTGATAAAACCTTCTACTAATTCTGGAGTATAACTACTTCCTCCACCTATTGTTACAATTTTCACTGCTTCCATACTCTCACTTCCTTCATTAACCATTATATATAAACTAATATGAATTTCAATAAAACTAACAGGCAACTGTATCGATACAGATTTTGTGGTATAATAGTATTGGTGATAGATATGAATAAATATGAAGATATTGCAAAAATAATAGAAAATAAAATTTTAGACTTAGAATATACTCAGGGAGAAAAGTTACCTTCAATAAGAAATATTATGAAACAATACCATTGTAGTCAATCTACTGCTAATAAAGCATATGATACATTAATAGAAAAACATCTTATTTATGTAAAAAAACAAAGTGGCTATTATGTAGCTGATACTGCTATTAAACCTATACATATTGATGATAAATATCTTTTAAATACAGGTAATCCTATTGTTAGTGCTACATCTTTAGTTGATGCTAAACATTGCCTTAGTATAGCTATTGAACAATATTCTCATTCTTCTTTAGATATATCATTACAAGGTGTTGAGTCTTTAATTAATATCTTACCTGATTTTTTAGCTGAATTAAGTATATATGCTAAAAGAGAGAATATATTCTTAATTCAAGGTATTACTCAAATGTTATCTTTTTTATCTTCTAGTGATTTCTTTAAAGATAAACAATACATCTTGATAGAAGAACCTACTTACAGCTATTATATTGACTTTTTAAAATCATTAGATATACCTACACTTACTATTCAAAGAAATGAAGATGGTATAAATTTACAATTATTAGAAGAAATATTTAAAACGCAAAGTATTAAATTCTTCTATACAATACCTAGAAATCATAATCCATTAGGAACAACATTAAATACTCAAACAAGAAAAAAGATTGCTCAACTAGCAATAAAATATAATGTTTATATCATCGAAGATGATTACTTTGGTCACTGTTCTTCAACAGCTAGATACTTACCTATTTATTATTATAGTGGCGGAGCAAAATGCATATATCTTACAAGCTTTACTAAAACAATTCCTTATATTCGTATAGGTATATGTGCTATTCCTGCTTCTTTTAAAGAAGCTTATCATATACTTATTCGTAAATCATATTATTTTTCTTATCAGTTACCTTCTTTAATATCTCAAGCGACTTTAGAATCTTATCTGATAAGTTCTTTATATAAAAAACAAGTACAAAGATTACAGCATCAATTAAATGAACATCATCAGATAATAAGAAATATATCTAGACAATGGGATAAAAATATAGCTTATATTATTGGTGGTCAATCAGGATATTATTTTAGTATTAAAATAAATAAGAATATAAATTTAGATATACTAGAAAAACAATTAAAACAACATAAAGTATATATAGCTAGAAATGAAAGATGCTTCTATAACCCTATAAATTTCAATAATACAATAAGAATAAGTATTGCCAGAGTAGAACCTCAAGAATTAAAAGAATCATTAAATATCATATATAAAACAATAGAACAAGCATAAAGCTTGTTCTATTTAACATGTATTCTATTTATATCATAATAATCTTTATCTTCTTTTTCTTCATCAGGATATCCTATAGCCATAATCGCAAAAGATTCTAAACAATCATCAATATCAATAATTCTATTAACTTCACTCATTCTCTCTAGAACTGGAGCTATTCCTAACCATACACATCCTAAACCTAATTCAGTAGCCTCTAACCACAGATTCTCACAACAAATACTCATATCAATTTGAGCATATTCTTTAAACTTTAACCCTTCTTTTCGATACACTGGAATAACTGCTAGTGGAGCATTCTTTAAGCATGAAGCATATGGTGAACACTTGGATAATTGTCTAATTATATTTTTATCTCTAATAACATAAAATTCCCAAGGTTGCTGATTTCCTGCTGAAGGAGCGTTCATTGCAGCTTTTAGTAATAAGTCTACTTTTTCTTGCTCTACTTCTTTATCTAAGTATTTTCTTATACTTCTTCTTTTAAATATCGAATTCATAGTCTTCTCCTTTAAATAATATTTTTAACTAGTCCTAATCTCTGTAATTCTTTTACTATTCCTTCATTCAAACAAGTATCAGTAATCATATCAGCTACTTCTTTAACTGATTTTGAACCATTCCCCATTGCCACACCATGACCTACAACCTTTAACATCTCTATATCATTATCACCATCTCCAAAAGCAATACTATTATCTCTTGAAATATCTAATAATTTCAATACTTGTTTAATAGCTTCTCCTTTAGTTGCATGAGGCATAGTTATTTCAGCATAATCCAGTCCTGGATACCAGACAACTTCATATCCTAATGCTTGCATCTTTTTTAAATATGTGGTTGTTTTTTCTTCTAAATTATTAATTTCTATTTTTGCGACTTTGATATTATTCAAATCATATTCATGATAAATAATCCCGTTTTCTATGACTTCATTACCAAAAAGTTCATTCTGTTCTATACCATTTTTAGAAAAATAAACTTCTTTTAAATAATTCAAAAAATAAACATTATTATTTTTATCCATTATATGAACTAAACTACTAACAACATCTTTGGGAAACAAGCTTTCCTTAATAACCTGCTGATCCTTAATAACAATTGCACCATTACATAATACAAATCCATCAAAATCAATAGATAAGATTTCATCATTTAAATAAGCTAGCGGTCTTCCTGTCGCAATAAAACAAAGATGACCATTTTCTTTTAACTGTCGAAAAGCTTCTCTAAGTAAGTCTGAAATTATTGAATTTCCATTAAAACTATCTATTATTGTTCCATCAATATCAAAAAACAAAATCAATTGATTCTTATTATTTTCTATCATTATTTAGCACCCACCCAATAATTAAAATCTCTACCTACAAATTCTTTAATCATTCCATCAATATCTTCAAAAACTATTGATACTCTTTCTTTATTTACTAAAGGATCTATATAACGTCTTTTCGCATTTACATTAATATAATATCCACTACTTGGTTTTTCTTTACTAATAACCACTTGTGAATAATTCTTATATTGATGCCATAGTTGTTTACATTTGTAATCATCTTCTATCCTTTGAATAATCTCACTCTCTACACTATATAAATCATTTTTTGAGAATATCTGATGATTTACAGCATATCTTACGATATCAGCTAAACATTGCATTGAAAATCTATCGCTATCTGCAACGTATATTTCAAAAGTCAAAAAAGCTTTCTGAATAAATTGATAAGCAATATCCTTAGTTTTAAACTGTATCTCTTCTATTCCATGTTCATTAACATCTACAATTAGATCTCGATAAAATTTTTCTATTTCATCCAATTCACAATATCCATAGTTATAAAGATTACCTAAAGTATATTCTAATCTATCTGCAGATAATTGAGGTGAATCATTATCTGCAATAGGATACATATGATAATCTTTAATATCATCAATTGTTAATTGATATTTATCTAATAAACTCATAATCTCATTAGAATTTTCTATAATCTTATCAGTATTATCTTCTGTTGATTCTTGGTTAATGTAATCTTGATTTAGAAAATCAATTGCATGTGCAAATACCGGAGTAGCAATATCATGCAATAAGCCTGCAATACTTTGCTTTATATCTTTAGTAAAATGCCATATAATTAAAGCTACACCAATACTATGTTCATATCTAGAATAATAATATCTTGTAGTAAATATCTTTAAATGAGTATATTCACAGCCACAATTCATACCTACATCTTTTAATCTTTGCATTTCTTTAGTAGCTGCATATTCTTTTATAAATTCAGGTATATCATGATGATATATATTCCATAGTTCTTTCATTATTAATCATCCTTTATGTGTATTTTATCTTGTTTATTTTCTGTTTTCAATAAGCCTTATAATTAATTGTATTATATTTAATAAGATATTAAACAAATTTCTTCCTTTTTCTACAAATTATAGTAAAATATAGTAGAAGGGAAAGAATATTATTATGAAAAAAAGAGTTATTTTAATTGTTGTTTTATTATTAGCTATTTTAGGTATAGGATATGTATATACATCTATTCCAATGATAGAACTAGAAAAGAATGCAGAAGTAGAGATAAATAGTACTATTGATCCATACGATTATATTACTAAATATCGTAAATGTGAAAAAGAGGATGTTAGTATTGATTCAAGCCAAGTTGATTTAACTAAAATAGGTGAATATACAATTACATATACTGTCAAAGATGAAATTTATGATTTGCCTGTTAAAATTGTAGATACAACTGCACCTATAGTTGAAGTTAAAGATAAAGAAATCTTTGAAGGTGATCACATAAAAGTAGAAGATTTAGTATCCAAAGTTGAAGATGCTACGGAAGCAAAAGTGACTTTTAAAGAAGATTATGATTTTTCTAAAGAAGGAACTTATAAAGTAATTGTAGTTGCTGAAGATAGTAGTGAGAATATTACTGAAAAAGAAGTCAATGTAAAAGTTGTAAAAGATAAAGAAAAACCTACATTGAAAGGTGTTTCCAATAAAACTATTTATTTAAATAATAAAATTAATTATCTTGATGGCATTACTGCTAAAGATAATAGAGATAAAGAACCTGAAGTTACTGTTGATTCTAGCGAAGTTGATACTTCAAAAATAGGAACATATACTGTTAAGTATCGAGTAAAAGATCAAGCGGGTAATACTAATGAATATACATCTACTATTAATGTTATCGAGAAAAAGAAAGTTCAAAATGTAAATGCTAGTGGTGATAAAATTGTTTATCTTACATTTGATGATGGACCTTCTGATAATACTGCTAAAATATTAAAAATATTAGATCAATATAACGCCAAAGCAACATTCTTTGTAACAGGAAACAATCAAAAATACAACTACTTAATTACTAAAGCACATAATGCTGGACATACTATTGGTTTACATACATATAGTCATGACTATTCTATTTATTCTTCTGTAGATACTTATTTTAATGATTTAAATAAGATTGGTAGTATGGTTAAAGGATTAACTGGTGAGATGCCAAAATATATAAGATTTCCTGGTGGTTCTTCTAATACTGTATCTAAAAAATACTGTAAAGGAATTATGTCTACATTAGTTATAGAAGTTCAAAATAGAGGATATCAATACTATGATTGGAATGTAAGTAGTGAAGATGCTTCGGGTAATAATGTTGCTAAAAGTCGAATAGTTAAGGCCTCTACGAGTTCAAGTGCTAAAAATATTAACTTATTAATGCATGATACTTCGTCTAAAGATACTACTGTTCAAGCTTTACCTGAAATTATTGAATATTATCAAAGTAAGGGATATGTATTTAAAGCTATTACTGATTCTTCATATACTCCACATCATGGAGTAAACAATTAAGGTGCGAACTATTCGCACCTTTTTAACTGTGTCATAATAACTACACTAATAATAATAATTGCTCCAACAATTTCTCTAACAGTAGGAATCTCATGTAAAAACAAATAAGCCAGTAATATACTATATACCGATTCCATCGCTGATATAATTCCTGCTTTGTGAGCTTCTACATGCTTTAAACTAGTTATAAATAATGTATGAGCTAAAGCAGTAGTCACTATTCCTAAAAATATTAATAATGATATATCTTTAAATGTAGGTGTACTATTTATAAATAATAGTGTAGGTAATAAAATGACTGTAGCACTACTTTGTTCATATAAAGCGATTGTTGTACTAGAATAATATATAGAAAAATATCTATTCATTAATGTCAACAAAGCATAAGATAGTGCTGATAATATACCAATGATAATTCCTACAAACATATCATTACTTAATGAAAATTCTGGTATTGTAATAAAGACTCCTAAGATAATCAATAATGATGATACTAATTCCAGTATACTTATCTTCTGATTTCTTATAGATTCTATTATTGTAATAAATAATGGAAACGTAGAAAATGTTATTGTACCAATTGCTACTGTAGAAATCTGAATAGAATAAAGAAAAGACCACCAATGAAAAGCTAAAATAATACCTGAGATAACTAATAATATAAAATGTTTCTTTTCTACTCTTATATTCTCTTTAACGATAAAACTATATATATATAATGATATTGATGAAAAGAATACTCTCCCTAAAGTTATCCCTATTGCTGGTACATCAATCCATTTTGCAAACAAACCTGCTAAACCAAAAAGAAATACTGCAATATTAATAAATATCATTGACCTATTTTTTACCATTTTCTTCTATAACCACATCAATAATAATCTTTTTACAATCATTGCAGAAATAAGCATCTACATCTCCACCAGTAAAATAACTATACTTACCTAATTTTAATTCATTCTTTTTTACTTCCCAACGGGTTGCTAAAAACTGTGAATTTTTATTTGCAGGCAACCACTTGATGACTTCTCCTCTTGTTTGTATATGACCTTTAATCATTTCTTTCTTACAATATGGACATTCCATTTTATTCACCTCTTTCTATAGATTTTTTTATTTCAAATCCATCAGGATATCTTTTCTTTAATTTATCAATATTTAATTGAAATACTTCTTCTAAATTAACATCTAAAGCATAAGCTGTCTCAGCTAAATACCAGGCAATATCTCCTAATTCCTTAATAAGATGTTCTTTATCTAAATGATGTCCTTGAGCTAAATGTTTTTTTACTATATCAATTGCTTCTCCTGATTCACCACATAATCCCATAACGCCATTAATCAATATATCCTTCTTGTTTAAATCTTTATTTAAAGTTCTCATTGCTAATGTCTGATATTCATTTATTTCCATATTTTTACCTCACTTTCTTATTATAGCATTTGTAAAAAAGAAAAACCACTTTCGTGGTTTAGTCTCTCATCTTTTCTACATCCATATTTTCAGGTAATACAAAACTTAAAATAATAGACATAACAAATACGACAGCTACACAGTTACCAGAAAAGATATCTTGAATAATCTGTGGAAAAATATGCCAGATTTCTACTTCTGTTCCAGAAGTGAAACCGATACCTACAGCCAATGATAAAGCAATAATAGTTACATTTCTTTGATTAAATCCTGCTCTAGAAATCATTTCAATGCCACTTACTAAAATAGTACCAAACATCATAATTGTACAACCACCTAATACTGATTCAGGTAAACTACAGAAAAAGTTACCAATAGGTGGAAATAATCCAGCTAAAATCATCGCTATTGCTCCAGTAGCAATTGTATATCTATTTACAACTTTCGTCATTGCAATTAAGCCAACATTTTGGCTAAATGATGTTACTGGAGGACATCCAAATAAAGCTGAAATAGCACTAGCAAATCCATCACATGCTAATGATCCTGAAATTTCTTTATCTTTAATTTTTCTATGTAAACCAGAAGAAACCATGGCAGTTGTATCTCCAATTGTTTCAGCTGCTGATACTAAGAATATAACAGATACTGCTAATATAGCACCAATTCAAATTCTGGTGTAATAGGTAATAATTTAGGTAAAGCAAATAAACCATCTGCAAATATGAATAATTAATCTACTTTTCCCATAAAAATTGCAGCTATATATCCCACTACTAATCCAAACAAAACTGATAATTGTTTCCAATAAGATTTAGCTAAAATATTAAAAATCAAACACGCAGCTAAAGTAACAGTCCCTAAAATCAAGTTTTCAGCTGAACCAAATGCTTCAGTATATCCTCCACCAAATGAACGAGTTCCTACAGAGAATAACGAAAAACCAATTGAAGTAACAACTGATGCTGCCACAATCGGTGTAATAACCTTACGCCAGTATTTAGCACATAAACCTAAACATCCCTCAAAAA
>JAXJVS010000095.1:0-41175 GCA_036308445.1 Bacilli bacterium
GCTCTAGATAGAGCTTCTTTTGTTTTTTTCAGGAATAATTATTTATTTGCTTGACTATCTTTCCTGGTTCTATTTTTAACCAGAAATATGGGATATAAGATGAATATCCTAGTCAAAATCAAGATATTGATTATATCAATAGTTAAAGTAGATAATAACGATTTGATGAGAATAGTTTATTCTTATCAAATAATCAACACAGTATTAATATCAGAAGAACATTTATCTTTTCAATTTTTAGATAAGTAGTATATGTAAATAGAGAAAAGTATAGAAGATTATTGATGAATGAATATAGTATTGAAATGAGTGTATATTATGAGGGATTCTATCTGCAGTATAGCTTTAATACTCTGACTTAAAGAATATAGATTTTGAGCATAAAGATGAATGAAAACTATAGGTGTGCTATTGTATAAGAACTTATATAAGTCTATAATCAAGCAAAAGAATGATTGATATAAAAAGTTCTATGAAGAACTTTTTTAAATATTGAAAAAGAGATTGATAATTTTTTCTTGTAATTATATTTTTTTTGTACTATAGTAGTACCATATTAAAAAAAAGGAGGCAGACTACTTAGTTGCAAAGAATGTACGGTCAATTGATCGGAATTAACGCCTGTGGACTAGAAAAGAGGATGAAGCAGGAAACTTTGTGCTATACAGTAGCATTTATGTTATGGTACAGATGATTATCGCAATATTAATTATTGCACTCGGTTTTTATGTTTTTAAATCTTATCCTATTGATAAGAAGAATGTTATGAATATGGTCTTAGCAGCAATATTTATAATGATTACATTAATTTGTAAAAGGTTTTTAACGGTGATGATTCCATTATTTGGGAGTGAAAGTTTTAAAATAGGCTTAGAATATATTCCATTAATGGTTGCAGGTTTTTTCTTATCGCCAAGTTATGCGTTTTTGATTGGATTATGTAGTGATCTTATAGGACTTATTTTAGTTCCTACTGGATTTCCTTTCTTTGGTTTTACTCTTACAATGATATTAGTAAGTGTGATACCATCGTTGATTAAAACACATGCTCAAAATATAAGTGAAAAAACAATTGGTTCCCTTGTTCAATATTTAATTATTATTTTGGGAACGTTAGGAGCTATTTATATATATAAATTAAATGAAATAAAGATATCGGATACTCTTTATCCGTTAACTTCATCCTATAAATTTGTATTCATCGTTATTTGTTTTATTTTAGTTATTTTATTCTTGTTTTTAATAAGAATATTAAAGAGTAAAATAAATTTTGAAGAATCAAAAGAGTTTTCTATTTGGCTTTTGTCAGTTACATTAGTTGAAGTGATATGTACTTTATTTTTATCTCCATTATGGCTAGATATTATGTATGGTATACCTTTTGTAGTATCTTTATGTATACGAATTATTAAAGAGTGTTTTATCTTACCAATTGAAGTTTTTGTTGGTTATACGGTAATAAAAGTGATGAAAAGAGTATTTGAAAACAGGGCATAAGGTAAACTTATGTCTTTTTATATGGAATATTAAAATAACTTCTTGACAAATCAACAAGAGTATATATAATGAACTTAAAATATTTGAACTAAGAAGGAGAAGGATATGAGAATTTTAACGGATTCTACTGCTGATTTCAGTTTAGAAGAAGCAAAAAAATTAAATATAGATGTTATACCATTAAGTGTTATTATTGATGGTAAAGAATTTAAAGATAGAGTTGACTTACAACCAAGTGAGTTTTTTGAAAAATTAGCTGAATGTGAAGATTTACCTAGTACTTCACAACCATCCCCAAAGGATTATTTTGACTATATTAAAAAAGCAAAACAAAACAATGAACCTTTAATTATGATTTTATTATCTAGTCAAATTAGTGGGACTTATCAAAGTGCTTGTATGGCTAAAGAATTGGCTGAATATGAAGATGTATATGTTATTGATAGTTTAAATACTACTGTTGGATTAAGATTATTAGTAGATAAAGCTATTCAATTAAGAGATGAAGGTAAAGATGCTAAAGAGATTGTTGACATTCTTGAACAAATGAAAAATAAAATTAGATTGTTTGCAGTTGTTGATACTTTAGAATATTTTTATAAAGGTGGACGTTTATCAAGAGCTAGTGCTGTAGCAGGAACTTTATTAAAATTAAAACCTATTGTAGGATTAAAGGACGGGAAATTAGACGTATACGCTAAAGCTAGAGGTATTTCTAAAGCTACTAAAGAAATCTTACCATTTATTGAAGAAAATCCAATTGATACAAATGAAGGTATTTATTATGGATATACTGGAAATATGGATCAAATGGATAAATTTGCTGCAGTATTTGAAGAAGCATTTTTTATTAAAGATGTACCTGTGACAGCAGTGGGACCAGTTATTGGTACTCATGCAGGACCAGGAGCTAGAGTTATTGCATATTTCAGTAAATAAATATGACTATAGATGTTAAACATCTATAGTTTTTTTATGCATTCGTAAATATGCAATTTGTTATTTTATTAAATATATGATACGATTGAAATGAATATATAGATTGTAGGTGATAATATGGCTTATTTTGGAAAATTCTATTTAGATAAAGAAAAAGATATAGTTGTTTGTTTAGACATGAATCAGTCTATTCTTACTTATACTATTTATGTAAATAATCACCAGTCAGATAATTTAATTAATAATCTTGCAGTTATCTCTAATCAAAGAACTATTATTATACATGATAAGAAAGTTATTACTGGTGAAGTTCCTTGTTATATTAAAGGGGATGGACAAAGAGTTTATATATTACGTTTAAATGGTACCAAACTTGCAAATATTTATCCTAATGGAAAAATAGAGGTCAACTCATTAATTCCAGCAATCGCAAAAACATTAATGAGTCAGACAAAAGATTATAAATACTCATTTAGAGAAACGTTAGTAAAATCATATGTACCTGAACATGTAAAATTATCTACAGATTTACATACTCACGGGAATGCTAATCTTAATGCAGATATCTTAATTGCTCTAGCAATTAAACATCAGATTCGTTATCCTTTATATTATATAAAAAAATTAAAATTAAAATTAACAAAAAAACAACAGGACTTTATAAAAAAACAAAGAGAACAAGTAGAAGGCACTATAGATTTAACGGGTTTAACTGGAAAATATAGAGAAAGAAGAATAGATGATTATACATTTATAAATTTTGCTGATCTTATATTATTGAATATAGATAATTCAGTTGATAATCTAAATAAGATTCGCAAATCTCTTACAATCTTAAAAGATTCTCAGGCAGTGTTTACAAATCTTGAAAAATTATATCTTTATCGATATGTTTTTACTAAAGGGATAGAATCTCAATATAAGATAGAATTGATAAATATGGAATATATTGAAGATAAAGATATATCTCTTTATTTAGAAAGAATGCTTAAAGATTTAAATAATGATAAGTATAAGAATATCACATTTTATGAAGATACATTACTATGGATAGGTAGAGAATATCAAAAAAGACATATCCAATATGTAGAAATGAGTGATACAACATTAGTCAAAAAAGATATATCTGCAGCTCATATGTTACAACAAATACATCATATACTTCCTTTAGTTAAAGAAGAAACAGGAGTAGATATTCGCTTTTTAACAGCTATTAGAAGAATACCATTAACATTAGTTAAAGAAAATATTACTTCTAGTAACTATTTAACTGAAGCTATACAAGCATTAAAAGTTGTATGTAAAGATCCATATGTTGTAGGAAGTGACTTTGTAGGAGAAGAAATTAATGATATAGCAGAATTAAAAGCAGTTATAAAAGAAATAGTAACCAAAATTGCAAGTGAAGATAGAAATTGGACAATTCGTGTTCATGCAGGTGAAAATGATTCTTTAAAAGGTAATATGGCTAAAGCAATTCAATTGATTGAACATTCTCTATTACCAGGTCAAGATTTTCCATATATGAGAATTGGACATGGTATTTACTGTGCTCATTTAAGTAGTAAACAAGGAAAAGATTTAATAGAGAAAATTAAAGAACATAATATTGTTTTAGAATTCCAGTTAACCAGCAATGTACGTTTAAATAATATTATTGATTTAAAGAAACATCCTTTAAAAACATACTTAAAGAATGATATTTCATGTGTTATGGGAACAGATGGCTGTGGTTTATATGGTACTGATAGTATTGATGAACAGTTAGCACTTACAAATTTTCTTAAAATATCAGATGAAGATTTCTGTGCTATGAAAAAGACAGAAGACATAATCATAGAACGTCAAAAAAATAATTTCATAAATAAGTCTGAAACATTTAAAAAACGATTAAATAATAGAACTGTTCTACAGTATTATTCTGAAGAATTGCAGAAACAGATTGATGATATACATGATGTTAAATTTGAAATACACAAACATCCCACATATCCAGTATTTAAAGACAAAATTACAGAATTACCATGGGATAAATATCCAATAATTATTGCTGGAGGAAGTTTTAATAGTAGTCATGTTTCATCAAGGGTTAGTGAAAGTGATAAATTGATTTTAGATGCTTTATTAAATCAATTAGATCCTAAAAAAGTATTCTTTGTAGTAGGTCATAAACTATTAGGACATGAAAAATATATTATCGAAAACAATAAAAACTTTGATATTTATTGTATTATTCCTTCACTGATGAATCAAAAACAAATTAAAAAACTATCAAAAGCCCAAATAAAAGGAATTAGAATATCTACTGAATCACAAGAAATGGGAATATATAAATCATTTAATTATGAAATCTTTGAAAGAAGAAACTGCGCAGTGTTTGCATTCGATGGTAATTCTTCTATTGCTAATCTTGTACAAGAAGCAAGAAATGGAAAAGGCCTTGCAAGAATATTTATATATCCAAAATCAGCTATGCTAAAAGCAAAAGCTCATTCTCTTCATGGTTATGTGACAATGAATGCAGGGATTGAAGAAGTTATTAAAAAGATTCATGAAATAGAAGGCAATATTGGAACTAAACTATAAAAATATGCAAGATGTTTAAGCATCTTGCATATTTTTTATCCTTCTTTTTTCTCTAATAATTCCATATATCTTTCACTATCCTGGTCTAACTTAAGTATAAGTTCATCTCTTTTGTTGGTTAACTCTTGAATAGTTTTGTAATCAGCATTATCCATTTTATTTTCTATTTCTTTTATTTCGTCTTCTAATAATGGTAGGCTTTCTTCTAATGCTGCTAATTCTTTTGTTTCCATATAACTTAATTTTTTAGCTCTCATTCTTATATTTGTATTGACTTTAGGTGTTTCTTTCTTCACTTCTTTTACTTTAGTATCAATATATTGGCTATATCCACCATTTTGATAATGAATCATACCATTTCTAAATACAAATAAACCATCACAAATACGATCTAAAAAATATCTATCATGAGATACAGTAATAATAATTCCTTCAAAATAATCTAAATAATCCTCTAAAATAGCTAGTGTTTCTATATCTAAATCATTCGTTGGCTCATCTAATAATAAAACATTAGGAGCACTCATTAATATTTTCAACAAGTATAATCTTCTTTTTTCACCGCCAGATAATCTAGCAATAGGAGTATACTGCATATCTGTATTAAATAAGAATTTCTCACACATCTGTTTAGCTGATAATTGACCTTCATCGGTAATGAGATAATGATTTGTTTCTTTAATATAATCTATCACTCTCATACGACCATCCATATCATCTACACCTTGTTTAAAATATCCTATTTTGATTGTATCGCCATAAGTCATACTTCCACTATCCGGTTGAATAATACCAGCAATAATATTTAATAACGTAGATTTACCACAACCATTAACTCCTAGAATACCTATACGATCATGTCTTTTAAACATATAACTAAAATGTTCAAATAATACTTTATCATATTTCATTGATATATCATTCATTTCTATAGTCTTTTTACCTAATCTTGATGAGACTTTAATCATTTCTACATTATTAACAGTTTCTATATTCTTAATAGAACTTAATTGTTCAAATCTTTGTAATCTATCTTTAGATTTTGTTGTTCTTGCTTGAACACCAGCTCTAACCCATTCTAATTCTTTTTTTAAGAATAAGTGACGTTTTCTTTGAGCATTCAACATTTCTTCCTCACGTCTAGCTTTCTGTTCAAGAAAGGCTGAATAATTCGCTTCATAGCTATATAATTGACTTCTATCTATTTCTACTATCTTATTAACAACTCTTTCTAAAAAGTATCTATCATGAGTAACCATTAATAAAGCTTTATTTCTTTTCATTAAATATTTCTCTAAATATTCAATCATTTCACTATCTAAATGATTAGTTGGTTCATCTAATATAAGTAAATCACAAGGTTTAAGTAAAGCTATGGATAAAGCTATTCTTTTTAATTGACCACCAGATAATTCATTTATTTTTTGTTCATAATTTTCAATACCAAATTTATTTAATATCGCTTTTATTTCGTATTCAGGCGTATTTTTATCAATATAGTTATAAACCTCTTTAATAACTGTATTATCTTTTATAAAAGAAGTATCTTGGGGTAAATAACTTATAGTTAATCCTTTTTTTCTAATGATTTCTCCTTGATAATCTTCTATTCCTGCAATTATTTTAAGTAATGTTGATTTCCCTGTTCCGTTGACACCAACAATTGCAATTTTATCTCTATCTTCAATTGTCATTGATACATTATCAACAATACATTTTAATTGATTATATTTCGTTAGATTATGAATAGATACTAACATAAAATCACTCCTTGTTCTCCATTATAAAGAAAATAAAAGCATAAGACAAGCTTATGCTTTATAAAATGGACAATCGTTTTTTAAACATTGCTTATTATATTGAGAATGAATACAAACAATAGAATCAGGTTTATCCATCTTGATATCAAGATTCTTCTCAACGAATTCAATAGCAGTTAATATCGCTAGATAGCTATTTCTTTTGCAACATCTAGGACCACCATGTAATGCAATTTTCTCTAGACTTTGACTCGTCATTAAGTTAGATAATTGCCATTCTTTCTTTGATAATGGCGTAGAAGAGGTAATAATACTGATAAAGATACCAGAACTTACGGCAGCTCCACAACTACCAAAGAAACCACAAGCACCTCCTGGTACTTGTTTTCCTCTTTCAATAGCTTTATATATACTTTCTTTTAAATCAATATTTCCACCAGCATGATAATAAGCCGTCAACAAAGAAGCAGCAACTAATATATGATGTTCAGGTCCATGCATATGTACAGCACCTTGACTCATTAAATATCTTAATATCACTATTGGATTTTTACTATTTTGTCCTAAACATTTTAAATAGACGATTTGTATTGCTTTTTCACTATGACAGCTATCACATATGTAGTGTCCATCTTCACATGAGACATGACTGATAAATTTTTGATGACATATCTCACATTCCATTTCTTTTGTTTCGGGATAGTAAACTAATGGTTTACCACATATGATACAAGATTCAAAATGTTCCATAGAAAACATCCTCCTTATACTTGTAGTTTAACATATAAGTAGATATGATGTATATAATTTGGAGTTTTCATTTATAATAAAATGAGCTATAATATAAGAACAAAGGAGATTATTGAAATGAGTGATTGTAACCATAATTGTGAATCTTGTGCACAAGATTGTGATCAAAGAAGCTTTTTAGCACCAATGAATGCTTCTTCTCATATTAAAAAAGTTATTGGTGTTGTTAGTGGTAAAGGTGGGGTAGGGAAATCTTCTATTACATCATTACTATCGGTATTAAAATTAAGAGAAGGAAATAAAGTCGCAATATTAGATGCTGATATTACTGGTCCATCAATTCCTAAGATGTTTGGTGTTGATGCTCAGCAAGTATATGCAATTGATAATGAAATTATACCAGCTAAAACATTGAATGATATTAAAATCATGTCTACAAATTTAATCTTAGATAATCCTGATGATCCTGTTATCTGGAGAGGTCCTGTTATTGCTGGATTTGTAAAACAATTCTGGAGTGATGTTCAATGGGGAGAAGTTGATTATATGTTTGTAGATATGCCACCAGGTACTGGAGATGTTCCTTTAACAGTATTTCAATCTATTCCTCTTGATGGTATTGTTATTGTTACTAGTCCTCAGGAATTAGTAGGAATGATTGTTGGTAAGGCTGTTAATATGGCTAAGAAAATGGATATTCCTATTTTAGGTATTGTAGAAAATATGAGTTATGTGAAATGTCCTGATTGTGATAAGAAAATTTATGTATTTGGTAAGAGTCATGTAGATGACGTGGCTCAAGACTATGGTTTAAATGTTTTAGGTAAATTGCCATTAGATAGTGAATTGACAAGCTTATGTGATAGGGGATTTGTAGAATCATTTGATAGTGAATGGTTAGAAGAATTCGCAAAAGAAGTTGAAAAGCTATAGTTTATATTGACAAAAAATAAGATATCTTTTATTATTTTAATAGAAATTCGTTTAATCAAGGGTAGTAATTTAACTTTATTTATTATAGAGAGCAAGTGGCTGGTGTAAACTTGTATAAAGGGTTATATGAATGGGCTTGATGAGAAGCAAAATGAAAGCAAAAGTGAGTAGTGGAGACGTTATTTTCTTGCGTTAAAAGAAACAGACATGATGGTGTTTGTAGGTGGTTAAACGAATAATCTTCGTCCTATGGACGAGGATTTTTTTATAGGGAGGAAATTATGAAACAAATTATTTTAACCGGAGATAGACCAACTGGTCGTCTTCATTTAGGACATTATGTAGGTTCTCTAAGAAGAAGAGTAGAATTACAAAATAGTGGTGAATTTGATGAAATCTACATTATGATTGCAGATGCACAAGCATTAACAGATAATGCAGATAATCCAGAAAAAGTAAGAAGAAATATTTTAGAAGTTGCATTAGATTATATGTCAGTAGGATTAGATCCTACAAAATCAACTATGTTTATTCAATCTCAGATTCCTGCTTTATTTGAATTAACAGCATATTATATGAATCTAGTAACTGTATCAAGATTACAAAGAAACCCTACAATTAAATCAGAAATCAAAATGAGAGGTTTTGAAACAAGTATTCCTGCAGGATTTTTAAATTATCCTATTTCTCAAGCTGCTGATATTACTGCTTTTGATGCAACTTGTGTACCAGTAGGTGAAGATCAATTACCAATGTTAGAACAAACAAAAGAAATTGTTCATAGCTTTAATAGAATTTATGGAGAAACATTAGTTAATCCTAAAATCTTATTACCTGATAATGATGTATGTTTAAGATTACCTGGTACTGATGGTAAAGCGAAAATGTCTAAATCTTTAGGTAACTGTATCTATCTTGCAGATAGTCCAGAAGATATTAAAAAGAAAGTTATGAGTATGTATACTGATCCAAACCATTTAAAAGTGAGTGATCCAGGAACTGTTGAAGGTAATACTGTATTTACTTATTTAGATGCATTTGCGACAGATGAACATTTTGAAAAATATTTACCTGAATATAAGAATTTAGATGAATTAAAAGCTCATTATCGTAGAGGTGGTTTAGGAGATGTAAAAATTAAACGTTTCTTAAATGCTGTATTAGAGGATATTTTAACACCAATTCGTGCTAGAAGAAAAGAATTAGAAGCTGATATTGAAGGTGTGATGAAAGTCCTAGAAGAAGGATGCATTAAAGCAAATATGAAAGCTAATGCGACTTTAAAACGTGCAAAAGATGCAATGAAGATCAACTACTTTGATGATAATGATAATAGTATTTTAGATTATTTTAAAGATTAATAAAAAAACACATCCTATTCGAATGGTTCTTTAAAAAAGATATCGGGATGTGTTTTTATTTGTTTATAAATTAATATACAGGTTGATGAAACAAGGTTTGCTAGTGCAAGAGACATAGCTACACCAACAGTTTCAATAAATGACTGAATAAATAAATCATGCATACCTTGAACAGCATATAACATTGTCATATAAATTCCTCGTCCAGGTACTAGTGGGAAACAGCCGATAGTAATAAAAATAGTTACGGGGGCTTTAAAATATCTTGCCAGATATTCTGCTAGAAATGCTGCTATAAACATAGCTATAAAATTTTGAAAATAAGCATTATGACTAAAAGAAAAAGCTAAATAAACAATAGTTGCAACTAAACCATTAATAGCTGCAAATAAGGCTAATTTCATATTATTATGGATTCTAAATATGAAAGCAAAACCAAGACAACCAATAAAAGAACCAATACATTGTAAGATAATTTCTTTCATACTAACCTCCAATAATTAAAATAATACCTACTCCAATAGCAATACTAGCAGCTATCAATAAAGCTTCAGCTAGTCTTGCAACTCCAGAAGCATAATCTCCGCGGATAATATCTCTTAAACTATTCGTAATAGCCATACCTGGTGTTAATATCATTAAAGTTCCAATAATAGAATAATCAACATTTTCAATAAAATGACATTTATAAGCTATCATAGAAATAGAAGCGAGTATCATACTACCAGCAATGGTTCTAAAGATAGAATTGACACATAAGTTTTCCATGACTAATATTGCATAATACAAGATAAAACCACTTATAACTGCAATAATCATATCTTTGATACCACCACCAAAGAATAAAGTAAATGAAGGAGCAGATATGATATAACCAATGAGTATCAAGTTATGATTTAATGGTTTCTCTAATACATTAAATATTTCTTCTTGTAGATTTTCTACTTGTACTTCTTTATCACTTATTCTTCTCACTAAATCATTTAAATCATATATTTTACCAAGGTTTATTCTATTGAATATAGATCTCTTTGTAATACAATAAGGAGTTCCATCCTTTAAAGTACAGCTCATTGTAAAATAAGCTGGTAAAGCAAAAACCTCTACATCATAATATCCTAAACCATTCATCATTCTTGTCAAAGATTCTTCTACACGATAGATTTCAGCACCATATCTAAGGAGAAGAAAACCAATATAACTAATTTGATCTAATACTTCTTTTTCTTTCATAACATCACCATCAAAAATTATAAAATAATAATAAAAAGAGTACAATAAAAAAAGCATTAAATGAATGCTTTTTTAACTCTAGGTAATAACCTGAATTCAATTTGTTTACTAGTATCAATCAAATCATCAATATTTATAAAATGTAAAACTCTTATTAACAATGATTTTGAAAGTTTGATTATCTTTATAAAGCTTAATAAAAATTTCCTGAAAACAATTTCTTGCATCATCACTGTTTCTTAGATTCATCATACAGTTTGTTTTAATCTTGCACCTTTTTGACTAACAACTAAACTAGCAATACGATTTGCTTCTATCATACAATTATCTAAATCTATATTTTTATACATCATTGCAATCATTGTACCAATATGACTATCACCAGCACCAATTGTATCTACAACTTTAGTAGGAATAGAATCAAAGTAATGGTGATGACCATCATAATAATAACAACCTTTATCACCTAATGTTACAATAATAATGTTATTTGTTTTTTTATATAAATAATGACTTGCTTCTTCAATTGTTTGTTTTTGAGTATATGATAATATTTCTTTATCATTTAAATGAAGAATAGGGGATAAAGAGAATATAGTGTTTATTCTATTTTTGTCTATATTATTAATTCTAGGAGAAGGAGCAAAGATAATTTTAAGATGAGGATTTTGTTTTAGGAATTCTATGATATATTTTCCACTATCTTCTTCCACTTCTAAACCACATATATAGACATATTCATAATCATGAGAATTTAATTGTTGAAACCATTCTTGTTTAAAATAGTATTCTCCACCATGTTCACAAATAAAAGTACGTTCACCGCTTTTATCAACAAGACAATAACAACAGCCATTATTAATATCAGTTTCTAAAAGAATAGGAATATTTTCTTCAATCAATACCTTTCTTACAAACTCACCATAAACTCCTTGACCAACAGGTGAAAACAAATCAAAAGGAATATCAAAATACTTTAACATTGAAGATACATTAAAAGCACAGCCGCCAATATGAAAACTTTGAGAAATAATATTTTCATCTTCACCAATACGAGGTATTTGATTAATATTAATAATAACATCACAGACACTAGAACCAATAACTAATACTTTCTTCATAATTTCAACTCCATTTGTTCAATATTTCTACTCACTTCTAATTCTTCAGGAATACTATTTAATATCTCTTCACTATTATTATTGAATAACCATTGTATTGCTTGTTCCCTGTTTAAAATTAAAGGCATACGATGATGAATTCCTTGTACACTTTGATTAGGAAAGGTTGTAATGATTGTATGCTCATTTTTACCGTTATTCTTTCTTACAAGACCTGCCATTAATAATGATTGACCATCAATAGAGCGAAAGATTATCTTATGTTTAGCTTGATCCCATTCAAAATAATTATCAGTTTTAATAATACAATGTTTTAAATCTTTAAATAATGAATATTGATTCATATTCTCACATCTTGCATTAAAAACAACATTACCCCTATTTTTAAATCCCCATAATGAATGAATACCTACAATGTTTTTATTATATTCAATATAAATATTAACTGTATCTCCAGGATAAATAATCTTATTATTTTCTTCATATCTACTACACATTCTATTTCCCCTTATAACAAACCATTGAACCTTGTTTAACACCAATATATTGACTTATAACATCACATTTTACCATTAATAAATAATATATATTTTTATCTTCATCACTTAAACTTTCATAGTTTGCTTGTCCTTTTGCGATAATCACATCAGCTTTTTCATATATATATCTAAATGCCTGACTCGTTTTATATAATACTGTACCTAAAGAGGAATCACCATTATTAATAATATCAGCATACTTATCTATTCCTACTGTATAAGCATCCTCTTCAATATTATCATTAACAACAGGATAACCACGAGTACAAAAATAGATTCTTAACTGGGGACTGATTCTTTTGATTTCTTTGATTAATAATTTATCTAAGACGATTTCTCCACAATTATCTCCTAGATATAAGAGAATTTCTGCATTCTTAATATCATCTAATAATTGTTGACTATGATCGATTTCTAAGCTATAAGAATCAATTTTATTGAAACATTCGAGTTTAGATTGTATGTCATTATGAAGTGGACTAAAATCAATAATATTACCAATAATTGCATATTGAATGGCTTTAATAAAAGAATGGTTTATATCTTGTTCAAATTCATTTTCTTTTCTTAAAAACAGCTGATTATAATCATCTCTTATTTCTTTGTATGGATCATTATTATAAGTTTGTTCTTTTAATAGTTTAAAGGTATCACCTATGATTTCTGGATTTGTTTTATTAAAATCTAATTGACTTAAATAAAGAAATACTTTTTTATATAATTTTTCTTTATCATCAATATGACATATATTTGCAGTTTTTATAACTTGACTAACTAAACAAGGTAAACATTTTTCATTCATTTTCATTAATATCACCACTCTCATTATAACAAAAAAACAACTCATAGTAGAGTTGTTTATAATAATTCTTCCCAATTTGTAATATATGTATCCACCTGATCTTCTAATTTCTCACGAGAATGCTTATCATATATTCCTACAACTTTCATTCCCAATTTTTTTGCATGATGAACAGCTTCTAAATTGTCTTCAAAGACAATGATGTTTTGAGGATTTTCATTTAATTTATTAGAAATAATTTTATAAAAAGCAGGATCATTTTTTAGAATTCCTAAACCATCACAAGTATAAATACCATCAAAGTAATGATCAATTTTTAATCTTTGAAAGCTCTGTGTAACGAGTTCTCTAGTTAATGATGTGGCAATATATAAATGATAACCTTGCTTTTTAAAGGATTCTAAAACATCAATAATGCCATCTTTTAATTGAACATCATTAACATAATAATCATGTAAATCATTATAAAAAGCAGCCATAATCTCCTGAATAGATTCAGTTAAATGATAGTGATTTTTTAAATAAGTAGCTGATTGAAGCGAGGTTAACGGAAATAAATCATTATTGATACTTCTTCCAGTATCAATACCTCTATCTCTTAAAAAACGTCTACCTAGATTATCCCAGGCTCCCATTGAATTAAGAATAGTTCCATCGACATCAAATAAAGCAATTTTCATATTAACACCTCACTTTGTAGTTTTACTACATATATAATTATAGCACAATTTGTTTTTTCTGAAAGTTTTATGCTAATTTTTGTTTTGATTTTCAGTATATGAAAGCGATATTGATAAATACTTTATTTTTGATTATAATACATATTGGAGTGTGAATTTATGAAAGCTGTTGTTTTTGATATGGATGGTTTAATGTTTGATAGTGAAAGAATTGTTCAATATTCATGGAATAAAGCAGGACAATTGTTAGTGAATAAAAATCTTGGTGAAGAAATCTATCATACATTAGGATTCAATAAGAAAAAAAGAAGAGAATACTTTAAAGAGTTACTAGGTGAGAAGTTTGATTTTGAAACTTTTCAGATTTTATCTTCTTATTATTATTATCAGTATATTAGAAAAAATGGTATTCCTATCAAAAAAGGATTATTAGAATTATTAGAATATTTAAAAGAACAGCATTTTAAGATCGCAATTGCGACATCTTCTAGTTTAAAAAATACAATGAATCATTTAAATGAAGTAGGAATATTATCCTATTTTGATGTTATTGTAACTGGAGATTTAGTGAAGAAAGCTAAACCAGATCCAGAAATCTATTTAACAGCTAGTCAAAAATTAGTTATAGAGCCTCAGGAATGTTATGCTTTAGAAGATTCATATCATGGTTTAAAAGCAGCATATTATGCAGGAATGAAAGCGATATTTGTGCCAGATTTATTGAAAGATGAGACTCCAGTTATAGATATAATTGAAACAAAATGTGAATCATTATTAGATGTTAAGGAATATATAAAGGTGAATTATGATAAAGATGTTTGATAAAAAAAGTTTAAAAAATATATTTACATTGGCTTGGCCAGCTGTTGTTCAGGAGGCTTTAAGTGTTGTAGTCACTTATGTTGATACCGCTATGGTTGGTTCTTTGGGAGCAAATGCCAGTGCTGCTGTTGGATTAACTGGATCAGTAGGATGGCTAGTATCAAGTATTGCAATAGCATTTGGAATAGGTATACTTGCTGTGTGCGCTCAATCAGTAGGGGCTAATGATTCAAATAAAGTTCAAAAAGCAGGACAGCAGGCATTATTTATGACATTGATTGTAGGTAGTCTTTTAACTGTTATATGTATAGCTATTTCACCAGTTCTACCAACTTGGCTTGGTGGTGATATTAGTATTAGAAAAGAGGCATCAATGTATTTCTTGATTGTTTCTATACCATTATTATTTAGAACAGCAGTACTTATATTATCTGCAGCGTTAAGAGGGGTAAGTGATATGAAAACCCCAATGATGATTAATTTATATATGAATATTATTAATATTGTTTTAAACTTCTTGTTTATTTATCCTACAAGAAATATTTTAGGTATTACTGTTTATGGTGCTAATTTAGGTGTTCAAGGGGCAGCGCTTGCTACTGCGATATCTTATGCTGTAGGAGGACTCATTATGTTTAAACATTATTATCAGAATCCTACATTCAATTTCAAAACTACTGGGTTTCACTTTGATTTACCTGTATTTAAAGAATGTTTAAATATTGGTATTCCAGTTGTTATGGAAAGAGGTGTAATTTGTTTGGGACACGTAACTTTTGCTTCTTTAATTGCTAAATTAGGAGTTGTAGACTTAGCAGCTCATACTATCGCTATTCAAGCAGAACAGGCATTTTATATTCCAGGTTATGGATTTCAATCAGCAGCTTCTACATTGGTAGGAAATGCAGTTGGTGAAAAAAATGAGAAAAAAGTTAAACATATTACATATCTTATCTGTGGTTTAACTTTTACTTTGATGCTTGCAGCAGGAGTGCTGTTATTTGTTTTTGCAGAAAATTTAATGGGAGTCTTTACTCCAGATGCTGAAGTTATTATGTTAGGAAGTATTGTTTTAAGAATTGTATCTGTATCAGAGCCTATCTATGGTGTATTAGTTATTCTTGAAGGAACATTTAATGGAATGGGAGATACTAGAGCTCCTTTTATTTACTCCCTTACAACAATGTGGGGAATACGAATATTAGGATCATGGACAATGATTAATATTTTCCATTTTGGTTTAGAAGCAGTCTGGGTTATGATGGTTCTTGATAATGTATTGAGATGCTTATTATTAGCTCAAAGATTTTTAAGGGGTAAATGGAAATATCGTATTTCATAATAAGAAAAAAATAAAGTCTTTATTGAACCAGTGGTATAATATCACTGGTTTTTATATTGGGAGGAGTATATTTTGAAAAAAGGAAATTATTTATTTTATGCATTATCTAATGGAATGTTTTATTATGCCTGGGGAACTTTTGCCTGTATATTATCAGTGTATCTAGCTGGAATAGGATGCAAGGCAACTGAAATATCATTAGTAACATCAGCAGCACCTTTATTTGCAATGGTAACTCAACCATTGTGTGGAATTATCGCAGATAAACTTCGAAGTCCCAAGTTGGTTGCAGTAGGAAATCTTATTTTATCAGCTATTTTTGGTTTATTATTTGCATATAATCATAATTATATTTTCTTGTTTTTATTTAATGGTTTTACTCAGGGACTTATCTATGGGACTGTATCATTAACTGATCGATTAGCAACAGCCTCACCTTATCCTTTTGGGACAATAAGAATATGGGGTTCAATCTGTTATGCTGTTGCATGTCAAATCAGTGGCCTTGTTTATGATTGTATATCACCTCAAGCTATATATTATATTTTCTTTATTTCTATTATTATTACTGTTTTATCTCTTGGTGGTACTATAGATGTCAAACCATCAAAAAATACAAATAACGAGAAATTTACTCTTCGACAATTAGCAAACGCTCTTATAACTCATAAACCTTTTGTAATGTTTGTAATTATATATATATTATTTCAAGGTCCAACAACCGCTAATAGTACATATATGCCATTATTAATTCAACAGCTTGGTGGCTCTACAACAATGGTAGGAACAACTTTATTATTAAGCACTTTATCAGAAATGCCAGCGGTATTATTTACTGATAAGATTATGAAACATTTCTCATATAAAACATTAATGATTATTGCTTGTGCATTATCAATTATAAGATTTGCCTGGTATTCTACATGTCCAGATCCATCAATGATTATGTATATGTTTTTCTTTCAAGGAGCAACAAGTATTATTTTTATTTTAGTGACAGTGAGAATAATTATGGATATTGTTGATGAAAGATATGTAAATAGCGCTTATGGGATTTCTCATATGCTAGCAAAGGGGTTATCAGCATTAATTTTTCAGACGATTTCTGGTTCTATATTGGATAATATAGGAGGCAATCAAGGTTATTCAATGATCTATATGATATATACAGCCTCTATTATATTAGCATTATTATTAGTTCTAAAGTTTAAAAAGCAACAATAGTTGCTTTTTAAATACATATATATAGATATATTAATGTTGTTATTATTGTCATAATAATGGAGATAATATAGATTGTTTTCGTTGTATATAACAATTTTGAATTCAATTTTAGATGAGAATTATCTATTCCTTCAGTAATCAGACGGTGAGTTGTACAAATTGCCGGAATATTAAATACACTCAAGATACTACCAAAAACAGTAATAATTCCATATAATAAAGCTGCATTTAAAAATTCATTATGTTTCATAATCTCACTCTCTTTTCATTTATATTATAAAAAGAGATGAATAATGAAACTATCATTTTATTTTAAGAAAATATTAATTTTATATAAAAAAAAGGACTGACGTCCAATTCTTAAGCTTTCTTTTTGTTTAATACGACTTTTACTAATACAATAACAACAAACATAACTGCAGTTGCAATTAAAGTTGTAGATTGTAGAGCAGGTTTACTGAACGCTTCTGTTAAGATAGCGATTTTTCTAATGAGAATTGCAATAGCATAACCACTAGAAATAGCTCCTACAGGAATCATTAATATCTTAACCCATTTAGGAAAAACTTCAGCAAATAAAATTCCAGTAATTAATGTTATACTAGCAACGAATGCTCCTAAAATAAAATGCATAAAGAAACCTCCTTTATATACAAGAATAAAAATAACATAAATCAAATCATTTTGCAATAAGTTATCTTATTTATTAAAGTTTATGGAATTTAATTGTCGAATGTGGTATAACTATTATGTGAAAGAAAAAGAGGTTGAAAAAGATGTTTGATAGAAAAAGAAGCTATTCATATTATAATTCATATTCAAATAAAAGAGGTTATTCTAGAGGATACTCAGGTTATTCAAGAGGTCCAAAGATTCGTTGGGAAAGAGTTGCAATTACTGGTGCTGTAATAGCATTAATTATAGGTATTGGTGTATGGTTTAATTTTTCTCGTATTAAATTAATGATTAAAGGATATTCTTTTAGTGAACAAAATCAGATTTTAGATTTATCTAAAGAAGAAGTCAATGAAATTTTATCTCATGATAAAATGACAAATATCACAAAATGGATTGAACAAAGTGAAAATGTAAAATATTATGATGAATATGAAAAATACTATTCTTTACATAAAGATTTAGAAGTTAAAGTCATTGTTGAATCAGTTAATGATTATTTTGATAATTATGTTTCTAAGATGCAGACTTTAAATTATTCAGAAGAACAGATCTGGGAAGTATTAGAAACAGCTGATAAAACAGATTTACAATATTTAATTGATCATAATTACTCATATGCGCAAATTGAACCATATATGCAGGTTAAAGGCTTTGAGTTTACTGATATTGAAGAATATATAACAGTTTATAATAAGAGTAAAAATTATAATTATGCTGTTCTAGCAACAACTTATCCATTTATTATTTCATCAAATAAGGCTGAAAAAACATATACAATTCAAAATGTAGATGATATTTCTATTTTAGTGAAAACAGGATTTATGTTACCATCAACATATGTTCCTGCTGATTTAGTTAAGCCTGATGATATTCCTGTTGCTCCAGATTGTGATCATTATCAGATGAGAAAAGAAGCAGCACAAGCATTAACAAAAATGTATAACGCTGCAAAAAATGAAGGATATTATTTAGTTATTAATAGTGCATATCGTTCATATACTGAACAACAGAGTACATATGATGAATATTTTAGACGCTATGATGAAGTCACTGCAGCTAGTTTAGTTGCGAAACCTGGTACAAGTGAACATCAGACTGGTTTAGGAGTGGATCTTACAAGTCAAAGTGTGATTGATGGAGAAAGATTAGTTTTTGGTGATACAGTAGAATATCAATGGTGTAAAGAGAATGCTTATAAATATGGTTTTATTTTAAGATTCCCCGAGGATAAATCAGATATTACTGGTATTGGACATGAACCATGGCATTTTAGATATGTAGGTGTAGAAGCAGCAACTAAAATTTATCAAAGTGGCTGGACATATGAAGAATACTGTTTAAATGAAGGGGTTATTCCTACAATTAAAGAAAATTAAAATCTAGGGATATACCCTAGATTTTTTTGGAGGGAAAGATGAAAACTTTAATTACAACTTTAAATTCAAAATTTATTCATACATCGCTATCTTTAAGATTACTTTATGTAGGAAGTAAAGATAGCCATGATGTTGACTTTAAGGAATATACTATTAAGGATGACTTGTTACATATTAGAGATGATATTTTAGCTCAAAATGTTGATATAGTTGCATTTTCATGCTATATATGGAATATTGAATATATTAAGACGTTATGTACTTTACTTAAAGAAAAGCAGGATGTTGTTATTATCTTAGGTGGACCGGAAGTGACATATGAACCAGAATATTTTATTGATCATTATGATATAGATTATGTTATGAGTGGTGAAGGAGAACTTACTTTTAAACAGTTATTGGATTGTATAGAAGAAAATCGAGAAGTTAATGTTTGTGGGGTGAGTTATCATGAACATATTACCCATGAAGTATCACAGGTTCCTATGACTTACCTTGAATCATTAGATTCGCCATATAATTTACCCCAAGATAAAGAGAATATGAGTAAACGAATATTATATTTTGAAACAAGTAGAGGTTGTCCATTTCAATGTCAATATTGTTTATCTTCATTAGAAAAAGGATTAAGATTCTTTTCTAAAGAATATCTTACAAAACAGTTAGATATTATTTTAAATAGTGATGCTAAAGTTATAAAACTGTTAGATAGAAGTTTTAATGCAAATGTAGATCATGCTTTATTTATTTTGGAATATATTTTTAATCATTATAAAGAAGGTCAGCAATTTCAATTTGAAATTAATGCTGATGTTTTTCAACAAAAGATTATTGATTATATAAAAGACTATGCACCAAAAGGGTTACTACGTTTTGAAGTAGGAATACAATCAACATATGAACCAACAAATAAAGCAGTAAAAAGACTTCAAAACTTCGATAGATTAAGTGAAGTAGTAAAACAACTTATGGAATTAGGGAAATGTGATTTACATTTAGATTTAATTGCTGGTTTGCCTTATGAGAATTATGAACGTTTTAAACAATCATTTGATGATGTTTTCTCTTTTAAAGCAAAAGAATTGCAATTAGGATTCTTGAAGTTGTTAAGAGGAACATCTTTAAGAAAGAATGCTGAACTATATGGTTATAAATATGATTCTCATCCTCCCTATGAAATGATAAAAAATAACGTTATGAGTCAAAATGATATTGAAAATATTCATCTAGCCGAAGATATGTTAGAAAAATATTGGAATAGTGGTCGTTTTCAAAGAACCATGAATGCAATTATGATTGATGAATCATCGCCTTTTGATTTTTTTCATTCATTAGGTGTATTTTATAAAGATAATGGATATAAATTTATTGGCTATCAATTAGATGAGTTGTTTTTATATTTAGATACATATATTGATGAAAAGTATCATGATTTGTTGATACAAGATTATTTGTCTTTATTTAAGGTAAAACCAAAGAGATGGTATCAGCCAACTATGAATAAAGAAGAAAAGAAAGAAGCAATTGAATATTTGATTGATACTTACCATTTAAGTCAAGAAATATTATATCGTTATAGTTTAATTGAAAAACTCAATAATGGTTATTTAGTTTGTATTTATAAAGATTATCAATGTGATATGAAATTATATAAGTAGGAGGTATTTTATGTTATCAATGGTAGAATATGTTCATCAAAGAGTATTAACATATGATGGTGAAGTAGCAGCAGATTTTACAATGGGAAATGGGCATGATACTTATTTTCTTGCTAATCAATTTGCTTATGTTTATGCTTTTGATGTACAAGAAGAAGCAGTTATAAAAACACAGAAAAGATTGAAAGATTATGATAATGTTACTTATATTTTAGATGATCATAAAAATATGAATCATTATTTTAATAGTTTTGATGTTGGAATCTTTAATTTAGGCTTTTTGCCTCGCTCTTCAAGTACAGTGACAACGATGCTGGATTCAACTAAGGAAGCTATTGTAAAAGCTATAGACTATGTTCAAAAAGCTTTGTTTATTGTTGTTTATCCTGGACATCAAGAGGGATATCATGAAAGTTTATGGATTGATGAATATGTTAAAGGGTTAGATGGACATATGTATAATGTTTCTATGTTCAAGATGATGAATAAAAGGAAAGCACCATATGTAATAGAAATTGAAAAAAGACTATAATTATAGTATTCTATAAAAAATGAGGTGGAAAGATGATTTCATTTTCTTGCTAAAACAAAATATCAGCAAAAACAAAGTGTTTTTGCATGCAAGAAAACAAATCTTTTGATGTCTCTTTGTATATCCTTTTGTTTTTTTAGCTACAAGATTTATTTTCTTGTAGCTTTTTTTGATGGGAGGAATATAAATGTCACTATTACAGATTGTTAATTTGAGTTTTGGATATAATGAATTATTGTTTGATTATCAATTATGACAGATAGAAAAAAATAAATTTATAATTTGGCTGGCAATATCCCGATTCTTTAGGTTCGAGGGATGACAGCTAGCTTCATCTCGACCTAAGTCGGGTGATCTCTGCGAAATCTGTTTTGATAATATGAATATGCAAATACTCTTTTTAAGTTCAATTTGAAAGGAGTAAGTTAAATACATACAAATCTAGTAGCCATAATAAATATCTATTGCAATATCATCTCATATTCGTCTGCAAATATAGACGAAAACTATTATTCTCAGCGAATATAGCATCAGATAAAAAGTGATTATCTATTGAATATTATCAGAAACATAATATTGTATATTAATATCAATATTAGAATGGGATGTGGTAAATCTTCTTTATTGAAAGTCATTATAGGTGAAAATAAAAACTATACCGGTGAATTAAGAATAAATCCTCAATGAGATATAATATACGTTAATCAGCAGTTTCACTTCTTACATGGTTCATTAAAAGAATGTATTTTATCTCAAAAGGGAGATATCTCTTTGTGTTTTGCTATTCTTAGAAAATGAGGATGTTCATGTTCAATGTTTGAAAGAAATATGGAAGCATTAAGTCATGGGCAAAAAAGAAAAGTAATGATAGCATGTGCTTTATCTAGAAAAGCTCATTTGTATTTATTTGATGAAATATTGAACTATATTGATTTAAAAGCAAGAGTAATAATAGAAGATATGATGAAAGATAGTGTAGCTACTATACTTTTTGTAGAACATGATACTCATTTTATAGATGCAGTAGCAAATAAAAAAACTCTAGGTATCTAGAGTCTTTCATTTTAACATAGGATATAATTAAAATCATTTGAATCAACAGAATAAATTAAATCATTTGGACCTTTAGAACGAATATGAGTTAATTGTCCATCTTCGATCATACCATTCCAAGTAGCAACAACAACAACATCTTTGCTGATTTCTTTTAAGAAAGCTAGTAAATCAATTTTAGAATCTTTACTATAAAGAATTCTCTTATTATCTAATAATAAAACTTTCTGTTGATATGTAGTTAAAAATGCTTTCATTGTGCTTAATAAATCAATATTATCATTAGCTTTTTCTCCGAAAATTTTATTGAAATCAATAATTGGTACACCAGTAGCAACACTGTAATCATGAATCAATCTAGATTTTCCACTTCCAGGTTGACCAATAACCAATAATAATTTGTTTTCAGATTTTTTTAATTCTTCAATTTTTGCAACTAAAGTATCCATGGGCAACATCTCCTTTATTTAATAAATATCTATTGATATTATTATAACACGAAACTTATAAATTGTAAGCGTTTTCTATAAGAAAAGTGAAATAATTTCATAGATACGAATTTTAGCTATAAAAAGATAGAACTTTTAGATATAATAATGTAGAGGTGAAAAAATGAAGGCAATAATATCTGATATGGATGGTTTAATGATAGATAGTGAAATTGTGACTTTTGATGGATATAGAGTAGCTTTAGAAAAAAGAGGTTATAAAAGTTCAAAAGAGTTTTATAAAACAACATTAGGTACCACTGCGAAACTCACTGAAGAATTATATAAAAAGTATGGTGATGATATTCCTCATGATGAAATTCTAAAAGAAGTTCACTTATATATGGAAAACTTATTTGAAACTCAAGGAATTCCCTTAAAGAAAGGATTGATTGAACTATTAAAATATTTAAAAGAAAATCATTTTAAAACAATAGTTGCAACATCTAGCTATAAAGACAGAGTAGATAAAATATTTGATAAGGCCAATTTACATCAATACTTTGATGATTATATTTGTGGAAATGAAGTAAAAAATGGTAAACCAGATCCTGAAATCTTTTTAACAGCATGCCAAAAATTAGGAGTAGAACCTCATGAAGCAATTGTATTAGAAGATAGTGAGGCGGGAATTCAAGCGGCTTATAGTGCTGATATTCCGGTGATTTGTGTACCAGATATGAAATATCCTAGCAATAGATATGCAGATATGACTTTAAAAATTGTTGAGTCATTGGAAGATGTTTTAGAATATATAGAAAGTAATCGATGAAAATTTCCAACGATTTTTTGCTGTAATGCTTTTCATAAAAGTGCAGGGAGTCTATGAATAATCAAAACAATTAGAAAATCATCATCAAGAAAAAAATGAAATGAAGATAGGATTTTAAAGAAATTTAAGCACTATAAACATGTGTTTCAAGTGAAAACTAGAAATAATTTTAAAATAGTTGTACTTATGGAAAATCTGATTAGATATAAATCAGATTTAAAATATTTGTATTATATCTCATGATGTGAGAGATCACGAGTAATGAAGCGTTATATGTTTGAAATACATTTTCTGATTGTTTAGCATTCTAAAAATGCTGTAAAGACTTTGCTTTTTTTATAGGGGGAAGGTCTAGTGTGAGGATTGATCATCATGCATAAGTTTTTAACAGATTGATAGAAATACTTTATCTAATAAAAGAAAAATAACTGTAGTATTAAAAAAGATGATTGTCAAAAAAATAATGAAATAATCACAAAAAAATGAAATTTAACTTATAGATATTATTGAAAATCTAGACAAAATGCACTAATTTTATCATAGGTGTATAAATATAAATTATAGCATTTAATTATGTTGTTTTTTTTCAAAATATGAAAATGAAAAAAATGACTCAATTATTCATTTGTTTAAGAAAAAACCAAAATAAAAAAACCGTGAAAAGTATTTGGTTTTTTTGATTTACGCTTTCAAAAAGAAAAATATTGATTTTGAAAAAAATATATCAATAATCTTAGTTATGATTTTTTTTGGTTGAAAATAAAAAAAATCACAGTTATAATAAAGTTAAATTCTAGAATTGGAAGCGTTTTATCAACATTGGAAATAAAATTGAGAAAGGTATAGGATAATTATTGAACTTGCATGCTTTTTCTTGTTTGAGTTTCAAATGTGTGATAAAAGCTAAACATTATTATCTTTAAATGCGCATAAAAGATATGTTTAGCTTAACATTATAGAAAGGAAGAAAATTGATATGGTAGGAATTATCATTGCTAGTCATGGTGAATTTGCAAATGGTATATATCAATCAGGACAAATGATTTTTGGGGAACAGGCAAATGTCAAAGCTTGTACATTAATGCCAAGTGAAGGTCCTGAAGATATTAGAAAAAAAATGGAAGACGCTGTTGCTTCTTTTGAAAACCAAGATGAAGTTCTTTTCTTAATTGACCTTTGGGGTGGGACTCCTTTTAATCAAGCTAGTGCTATGATTGATGGTCATGAAGATAAATGGGCAATCGTTACTGGATTAAATTTACCTATGGTTATTGAAGCTTATGCTTCTCGTTTCTCTATGGAAACTGCTCACGAAATTGCAGCACATGTTACAGGTGTAGCAAGAGAAGGTGTTAAGGTTAAACCTGAAACATTAGAACCTGTTGAAGAAAAAGCTGCTGAGGCTCCTGTAGCTAAACAAGGTGCTATTCCAGAAGGAACTGTTATTGGAGACGGAAAAATTAAATATGTTTTAGCTCGTATTGATACTCGTTTATTACACGGGCAAGTTGCAACTGCATGGACTAAAACTGTTCAGCCAAATCGTATTATTGCGGTTTCTGACTCAGTTGCTCAAGATACTTTAAGAAAGAGTATGATTGAACAAGCAGCTCCTCCAGGTGTAAAAGCTAATGTTGTACCTATTTCTAAAATGATTCAAGTAGATAAAGATACTCGTTTTGGAAATACTAAAGCAATGTTATTATTCGAAACACCTCAAGATGCATTACGTGCTATTGAAGGTGGAGTAAGTATTTCAAAAATCAATTTAGGATCAATGGCTCATACTCAAGGTAAATATGCTGTAACAAAAGCTGTATCTATGGGTAAAGAAGATGTTGAAACTTTTGAAAAATTATTAGCTTTAGGAGTTGAAATCGATGTACGTAAAGTACCAACTGATGCTCCTGAAGATTTCAACGCTATTTTGAAAAAAGCGAAAGCTGAATTAGCATAAAACAGGGAGGAATAATTTATGTCAATGATTGAAATTATCCTAGTTATTGTCGTTGCTTTTCTAGCTGGTATGGAAGGGGTATTAGATGAATTCCAATTCCATCAACCATTAGTAGCATGTACATTAATTGGTTTAGTTACTGGACACTTAACTGAAGGAATTATCTTAGGTGGTTCCTTACAAATGATGGCTCTTGGTTGGGCTAACGTTGGTGCAGCTGTAGCACCAGATGCTGCTCTTGCTTCTGTAGCATCAGCAATTATTATGGTACTTGGTTTAGAAGGTGGAAACACTGATGTATCAAATGCCATCAATACAGCAATCGCAATTGCAATTCCTTTATCAGTTGCAGGTTTATTCTTAACTATGGTTTGCCGTACATTAGCAATTCCTATGGTTCACTTTATGGATGCTGCTGCTGAAAAAGGTGATATCAAAACTATGGAATTATGGCACATTTTAGCTATCGGTTTACAAGGTATCCGTATTGCTATTCCTGCTGCAGCATTATGCTTTGTTTCTTCTGAATTAGTTACAAATACATTAAATGCTATGCCTGCTTGGTTATCAGGTGGTATGTCAGTAGGTGGTGGAATGGTTGCTGCTGTTGGTTATGCAATGGTTATTAACATGATGGCAACTAAAGAAGTATGGCCATTCTTCGCATTAGGATTTGTTTTAGCAGCAATCGGTGAATTAACATTAATCGCATTAGGTGTTATCGGTGTTGCTTTAGCATTAATTTACTTAGGATTAAAAGAAAATGGTGGATCTAATGGTGGCGGATCTGGTTCTGGAGACCCATTAGGTGACATCTTAAATGATTATTAAGATCTTGAAGGGGGAAAATAAAATGGCAGAAAAAATTCAATTAACTAAAAAAGAACGTTTTTCAGTTGCTATGCGTCATCAGTTCCTTCAAGGTTCTTGGAACTATGAACGTATGCAAAATGGTGGTTGGGCATTCTCAATTATCCCAGCTATCAAAAAATTATATCCAAATAAAGATGATCAAATCGCTGCTTTAAAGCGTCATATGGAATTCTATAACACTCATCCATATGTATCTGCACCAGTTATGGGTGTTACATTAGCATTAGAAGAAGAAAAAGCTAATGGTGCTCAAGTTGATGATGCAGCTATTCAAGGTGTTAAAATTGGTATGATGGGACCTCTTGCAGGTGTTGGGGATCCAGTATTCTGGTTCACTGCTCGTCCTATTTTAGGAGCTTTAGGAGCTTCATTAGCATTAAGTGGAAGTATTTTAGGACCAATCTTATTCTTCGTTGTATGGAATGTTATGCGTATGGCATTCATTTGGTATACTCAAGAATTTGGTTACAAAGTTGGTACTACTATTTCTAAAGACTTATCAGGTGGTTTATTAGGAAAAATTTCTCAAGGTGCATCTATCTTAGGTATGTTCATCATTGGGGCTTTAGTACAACGTTGGGTAAGTATTAGCTTTACTCCAATTGTTTCTACAGTTACTCAATCTGAAGGTGCTTATATTGATTGGGCTACATTACCAGAAGGTGCAGAAGGAATTAAAACTGCTTTAGAACAATATGCAAGCTTAGGTGCAACTGGATTAAATGTTGAAAAAGTTACAACATTACAATCTAACTTAGATTCATTAATTCCAGGATTAGCTGCTTTATGTTTAACATTATTATGCTGCTGGTTATTAAAGAAAAAAGTTTCACCAATCGTTATTATCGTTTGCTTATTCGTAGTAGGTATTCTTGCTCGTTTAGCTGGAATTATGTAATTTTAATGACTTAAACTATACAGAAGAGGACTCAAAGAGTTTTCTTCTGTAATTTATTTGGAGGTATTTTATGGCACAATCACTTAATACAACTGTAGATTTAACAATGAGTGGAAATTCTTATCTAGGAATTGGTTCTTATGGTAAGATTATGGTAGGAGACAAGGCTTTCGAGTTCTATAACGATAGAAATGTAGAAAATTATATTCAGATTCCTTGGGAAGAAGTTGATTATATTTCAGCATCTGTTCTATTTAAAGGAAAATGGATTAATCGTTTTGCGATTTTTACTAAAACAAATGGAAGTTATTCTTTCTCAGGAAAAGATAATAAGAAATTATTAAGAGCTATTAATAAATATATTGCTTCTGATCGATTGCTTAAATCTTTAACTTTTACTCAGGTTATTGTACGTGGTTTAAAAGCTTTATTGCCTAAAAAGAAATCCAATAATAAATAAAATTGTTCAATCCATTAAAGAGCTTCGGCTCTTTTTTTGTTTATTCATTACTTTGTAAATATAATTAGATAGTGTATAATAAAATAGATGTAAAAATAAAAAATTGATCAACCTGGAAAAGAATTATATTGAATTTATAGATAAATATTCGAAAGAAAAATGCATATTATTGTTAGAGAATGTCATGAAATGATATCCAACAATTATATGAGCTGAATAAGAAAGATTCGGAATACGACTGTCAAAATTGTAAAATGAAAGAAAATGTGAAACAACTTCTTTTAAGGAACAAAGATTAAATCTTTGTAGCGGTTAATAATGACAAGATTCATGCTTCGGATTATGATGTTATGTATATGGAACATAAAAAAATATTATGTGAATTGCGGTTGATGAAGAGTTTAGACATTTAGGAATAGACAAGAAACTTTTATATGAAGTAGAGAGATGGGCTAATGAAACTAGATTGAATAGCGTTAAAGATGATTAGAGAATAGTGGGGATGGTAATGAAAGATATAAAATTATTGATATTTGATATGGATGATACTTTGATTAATCATGGTCATGCGACTAGACCAGCATGGATGAAAACTGCTGAAGATACTGTAAAAGAGTTTGATTTAGAATGTGATAGTACAGTATTAGGAAAAGAAATAGGAGATGTAAGTGAAGCTATTTTTGAAGATGAAAATAGAAGACCGAGAGGAAACTATTCTCCTAAAGATTTAAGAACAAAAATAATTAAAGAAGCACTTGATAATCTTGGTATACATCGTGACGATATTATTGGATATATGGTAGAAAAATATGCTGAAAATAAACGTGCGGCAGTATGTCCTTATGATGATGTAGAAGAAACATTAACAGAATTAAAAAAGAGAGGTTATACAATAACTCTTCTAACTAATGGAGATAGTGCTTTTCAAAGAGAAAAAATCAATAGATTAAGTATGACTTCATGGTTTGATGATATCTTTATATCAGGTGAAATGGGAACTGATAAACCTCATAAAGAAGCTTATTATATGATAATAGATAAATATCATGTATTACCTCAAGAAACTTGTATGCTAGGAGATAATTATCTTTGGGAAGTTGTTGCACCAAAAGAGTATGGTTTAAAAGCTATCTGGGTAAATAGATATGATCAAGTAAGAGAAGATAATATAGCTGATTATACAATCAAGGAAACAAAAGAATTATTAGATATATTTAAATAAACAGTGAACCTTGAAGATTCACTGTTTTAAAATATAGGTGAAAATTGTTCTCTATCTATAGTTTAGACAATCATCTTTGGGGGAGTTCATCTGGCAAAAGAGAGAATAGAAGAAGTGAAAAACATAGATGGATACTATATTCAATGCTTTTTTTATAAAAAAGAGTATAATATAATCAAGGAGTTGATATACATATGAAAATTATTGCATTTACTGGTGCTGGAATATCCAAACAAAGCCATGTTCCTACATTTATGGAAAAACCTGAGGTCAGAGAAAAACTATTTAGAAGTTTTGCTAATACACATCATGAAGAATATAATGAAGTTATTAGACAGATGAAAGCGAATATGAATGGCGCTCAGCCAAATGATGCTCATATAGCTTTAGCTCAATATAATATTCCTATTATCACAATGAATATTGATGGATTACATAAAAAAGCTGGTAGTGAGGCTTTAGAATTACATGGTGGTTTGCCAGAAGATGGAGAAATGGATAAAGCTTGGTCTTTGTATAATAAACCAGTATTATATGGTGATCCTGCACCTAATTATCAAAGAGCATATGAAATGGTTTTTGATTTACAACCAGGCGATGTCTTTTTGGTAGTAGGATGTTCTTTTCATACAGGAATATCCGTAGATTTAAGAGAAGTTGCTAGAAGCAGGGGAGCAAGAATTATTGAAATACAGGAAGATGCTGCTCATAATGTAAGAAAGGTATTAGAAGAATTGTTGGATAAATAAAGATGAATGAAATGATTATTGGTATTATTTTGGTTATATTAGTAACTATGCTCGCTTTTATTTTACATCTTGTTTTGCATGAAGTGGGACATCTTATTGCTGGAATGCTTTCTGGTTATGAATTTGTTTTTATAAGATTTGGTAGTTATACTTTATTAAATGATAATGGAAAATTAAAATTTACTCAATTTAATGTTCCAGGTACTGCTGGTCAATGTATTATGAAACCACCGTCATATGATAAATTTAGATTTAGATTGTATTTATCTGGTGGGATTATTATGAATGCTTTGTTGAGTCTTGCTGGTATTTTATTGTTTATGCTATCTAAGTATGAAATCTTAGAAATATTAGGTTTTGAACTTTTTTATATGGGTATCTGTTTTGTATTGATGAATGGCTTACCATTAAAGATAGGTGGTATTGTTAATGATGGATATCATGTTTTTAGAATAAAGAAAGATGATATTAGAAAATTATATCAGCAGCTAATGGTAGGATGTTTAGATATAGAAGGATGTACATTTAGTGATATGGATGATAGTTTATTTGAATGTGATATACATAATACAAGTTATTTTTATGATAGTTATCTTATTTCTATGAATGGTTTTAGATGTATGGAAAAAGGTAATTATGTGGAAGCAAAAATACTTTTTCAATCATTATTAGATGATAAGAAATGTATTGAATTATTTAAATTGAATTCTAAAATGATGTTGATATTGTTAGAAGTTGTAGATCATGGATTAGAAGCTGATATAGAATATTTAATAGATAAGAAGTTATTGAAGGTTATCAAGGCTCAGAAATTAGATTTATTATCTCTTTTGACATATTATAGTCTATTATTAAAAAATAAAGATATGAAAGCATTAACTATTGAAAAACAGTTTTTAAAACAGACGGAATTAGTGGTTGAAAAAGGAGAAGTTCCTTTATTTAAAGAATTATATAAAGAGATTAAAAATAAAAAAAGCACGTGAAGTGCTTTTTATTATTATTCAACAACTTTTACATTTGCTGCTTGTGGACCACGATCTCCTTCAACGATTTCGAATTCAACAGTTTGTCCTTCTTCTAATGTTTTAAAACCATCAGCGATAATAGATGAGAAATGAACAAAGATATCTTTGTTATGTGCATCAGTAGTGATGAATCCGAACCCTTTATCAGCTTTAAACCATTTTACTTTACCTGTAACCATTAGTGTATACCTCCCTTTGTTAGCCCAAAGAAGCAACCAACATATTTGCTAACGATTTCTTTAAATTATACATTTTTGAGAAATATTATTTTAAATTTGTTAATGTTCTTTTGCTAATTAAAATCATACCATAATATAGGGATAATTACAAGTTTTTGTTAAATTTCTAAAGAATTTTGAAAAGGTTTTCAAAAAAGTAGTGAAAAAAAGATCTAACTATCGATTATATCGATAGTTAGAGGGAATGATTGTCAACAAAAATCAAAGGGTTTCTATTGACTTATCATTGATTTATAGTATGATTTTGTTATAAAAATCAATAATAGAAGTGGTGAGAAAAATGATAAAAAAATATGCAGAATTATTAGTAAAAAAAGGTGTTAATTTACAGAAAGGACAAGAATTAATCGTAGATGCTTCAATTGAGCAGGTAGAACTGGCAAGAGCGATAGTTCAAGAAGCATATAAGGTAGGAGCTAAAGATGTTATTGTTCATTATCATGATAATGTAGTCTCACGTTTAAGATATCAAAACTGTGACGAAGATCATTTTCATCATGTGCCTAAATATTTAATAGAGTTAAGAAATGAATATGCATTAAGAAATGCGGCAATTATTACATTGACAGGTGACGATCCTGAAAGTATGCAAGGAATTGATCCTGCGAAGATTCAGACTTGGTCTAAGGCTTATAGAACAGCTTGTAAGCCATTTTATGATAAGTTGGATTTAGGTATTAATAGATGGTGTATTGCAGGTGCTCCAACGCTAGGATGGGCTAATAAAGTCTTTAATGAACAAAGTAATAAAGAAGCAGTAGAGTCATTGTGGAATACTATTTTTAAGACAGTATATTTAGATGATAAAGATCCTCTAAATAAATGGGAAGAACATCGTCATAGTTTTGAAGCAAGAGTAAATGCTTTAAATCATATGAATATAAAATCATTACATTATACAAACAGTTTAGGAACAGATTTAATAGTTCAATTAAATAAAGATTATTTATTTGCTGGTGGTGGAAGTTATACGACTGATGGTATCTATTCTTTCCCTAATATGCCAACCCAAGAAATCTTTACTACCCCATATAAATATGGAGTAGATGGTGTTGTATATAGTTCATTACCTTTATATTATAATGGTAATGTTGCGGATGAATTTTCTATTACATTTAAAGAAGGTAAAGTTATTGAATATCATGCTAAAGTAGGAGAAGATGTACTTGCAAGTATCATTGAAACAGATGAAGGTAGTCATTATTTAGGAGAAATTGCTTTGATTCCTTATGATTCACCAATCTCTAAAATGAATCTCTTGTTCTATAATACTTTATATGATGAAAATGCATCATGTCATTTAGCATTAGGTAGAGGATTTAGTGAATGTATTAAAGATGGTTTATCAATGAATAAAGAACAATTGTTAGATAAAGGTATTAATGATTCTTTAACTCATGTTGACTTTATGATTGGAACAGCTGATTTGAATATTGAAGCAACATTAGAAAACAATGAAAAAATAGCAATTTTTAAAGATGGAAACTGGGCATTTTCAATTGACAATTAACTCTAACTTGTTTATCATATAGCAAGGTGAGGAGGTAAAGACATGGCTGATTTTGTACAGGAAGTGAATAAAAGAAGAACTTTCGCAATTATTTCCCATCCCGATGCTGGGAAAACAACATTAACTGAAAAATTCCTTTTATATGGTGGAGCAATCCAGGAAGCAGGTATGGTAAAAGGAAAAAAACAATCAAAACATGCTGTAAGTGACTGGATGGAAATAGAAAAACAAAGAGGAATTTCTGTTACTTCTTCAGTATTACAGTTTCATTATAATGATTTTTGTATTAATATCCTAGATACTCCAGGACATCAGGACTTCTCAGAAGATACATATCGAACATTAATGGCAGCAGATAGTGCAGTAATGGTCATTGACGGTTCAAAAGGGGTCGAAGATCAGACAAGAAAATTATTTAAAGTCTGTGCGATGAGACATATTCCTATTTTTACGTTTATTAATAAGATGGATAGAGAAGCAAAAGATCCTTATGAATTAATGGAAGAAATCGAAAGTGAATTAGGTGTTGAAACTTGTGCAGTTAACTGGCCTATCGGTTCAGGTAAAGAATTTAAAGGAGTCTATGAAAGACATACAAATGAAGTTATTCGATTTATTCCAGTTGATGCTGGAAGAAAAGAAGTTGAAACAAAAGTCTATAAAGCTGATGATGAAGCTTTAAAAGATGACTTAGGAGAAATGCATTATTCTATCTTACAAGATGATATTGAATTATTAGATGGTGCTGGTGTTGAATTTGATTTAGAAAGAGTTCAAAGAGGGGAGTTATCACCTGTTTGTTTTGGTTCAGCTTTAACAAACTTTGGGGTAGAACCTTTCTTACAACATTTCTTAGATATGGCAACTACACCATTACCTAGAATGACAAACAATGGACTAGTTGATCCATTATCAGAAGACTTTAGTGCTTTTGTATTTAAGATTCAAGCGAATATGAATAAGGCGCATAGAGATAGAATGGCATTTATGAGAATCTGTTCTGGTAAGTTTACTAAAGGTATGGAAGTTTATCATTATCAAGGTGGTAAAAAGATTAAATTAAATCAATCTAAACAATTAATGGCAGAAGAAAGAGCAGAAGTAGAAGAAGCTTATGCAGGAGATATTATTGGTGTCTTTGATCCAGGTATTTTCTCTATTGGTGATACTTTATGTACTGCTAAAAATAAATTTGCTTATGAAGGGATTCCTACATTCGCACCAGAACATTTTGCAGCAATTAGAAATAAAGATACTATGAAACGTAAACAATTCGTTAAAGGTGTTAACCAGATTGCACAAGAAGGAGCTATCCAGATTTTTACTGAGCTTGGTGGCGGTATGGAAGAAATTATTGTTGGAGTTGTAGGGGTACTACAATTTGAAGTGTTAGAATATCGATTAAAAACAGAATATAATGTAGACATCGTACAAAGACCATTGGGATATCAATTTATTCGTTGGATTAATAATAAAGATATTGATTTAAAATCTTTAAACTTATCTAGTGATACTAAAAAAGTACAAGATTTAAAAGGTCAATACTTATTGTTATTCTCTAATGAATGGGGTATTCGCTGGGCAACAGAAAAAAACAAAGGTTTAGAACTTTTAGAATTCTCAAAGAACTAAAGGTTTTAAACCTTTTTATGTAAAATTTATGTCATATTTCATAAGGATTTTGTTTTTTCACTTAGAATATGTTATGATATGACTATGGAGGTGAATACGATGGAGAAAAAAACTTTTGACATAGCAAATATTAAATCTCAAGAAGATTTAAATGCTTTAAGTATAGCTTTAAATGAAAAAGAACAAGTTTCTCATATGAAAATAGGTAAAAATAATATTACTTTTAAGTGTATAGATATAGATGTATTAAAGACAACAATTCTAACAATAGATGAAACACTTATTGTTAAAGAAATTGTTGGTGGTGAAAAGAAAATTTATGATTTTGGTAAAGCTAGAGATAGAAAATATTATTTCATGTTTAAAAATCTCGTTAATGAAGACGATATTTTAACATTAGTTAAGCAAATAGAAGAACATGAAAAATATAAAGATGTATTATATGATAATGCAAATAGAGTTTTAATGTTTACTACCGATGAAAAAGAAGTCAATTCAAAAATCAAGAAAAGAATGAAAAACATTAACCCTTCAATAGAAGTATACGAACATCGTATGCCTGTAAGATCACAAGATGTTTTTCAAAAGAAATTTATTGTTAGTTATTTAAAAATTGGTTTCTTACTAGTAACTATTGCTTTAGCAATTGTTACTAGTAAAGATGAAACACCAATGACTTCTTTATTTTGGATGTTATCTATTTTATTGATAGGAGATAGAATTACTAAATCAGCTTGGAAAAATATTCGTTTAATGAACTTTTTACATGAAGATATCTTGGTTTGTCTAGCTATCTTATTAGGAATTGCCGGAGGATATCCTTTAGGCAGTCTAATAACAATGGTTCTTTATATGTTCTTTGAACCCTTCAGAATTAAAGTTTTAAGAAAATCATTCGAGAAGATTGATGAAGCTATAGAAAAACCAGAAAAAGGAATGAGAGATTTAGATGATCATACTGAAATTATTCCTTTACATGAATTTGAAGAAGGGGATGTTATTGTAGTTCCTGCTAATGAAATGATTCCTATCCCTGGTGTTATTATTGAAGGAAGATCAGAATTAAATATTTATCCTAATACCGGCTCTTATGAGTACATATCAGTAAAAGAAGGAGATAGTGTTCATAGTGGTGATGTTAACTTATCTGAAACATTAAAAATCAGAGTTACAGATACTTATGAGAGTGGTAATTTGGCTCATATATTAGAAATTGCATCGGTTGCACCTATTTATCAAAGTGAGGCAGAAAAGTATATTAAGAAGTTCTCTGATTATTATACGCCAGTTATTGTTGTATTGGCGATAATTGTTGGTGTTATATTACCAATTATTGATATTGAAGAATATGGTCGATATATTCATTTAGGAGCTATTCTTTTATTGATTTCTGGTTCTTTTGCTTATGAACAATCTGCTTCATTAGGAATGTTGGCAGGCTTTGCAAGAGCGTTCCAGCAAGGTATAATCGTCGAATCTTCTCGAGGATTGGATGCAGTTAATGAAGCGCAGGTTATTGTTTATGATACTATTGATAATAAAGAGATGTCTGTAGAAGAATTTGAATTATTAAACAAATTATCCCATTTGGGAAGAGTTCTTATTGTATTTAATGATAGTACAAAGAATTTTGAAGATGATCAATACAAGATTTATAATCATCTTTCTACCCAAGAAAAATTAGATATTATTGAAAATGCTATTGGTTCAGTAGTCTATATTGGTGATAGCTCTAAAGATATAGAATGTTTCCAAAACAGTGATGTAGCAATATCTAGAGGTGGAATAAAAGATTCTAAAGTTGTAGAAAATAGTGATATTGTTTTAGTGGATTCAGCTTTTGATAGAGTTTATGAAACTTTTGCGATTGCTAGAAAGATGAGAACAACATCTATTATTAATCTTATTATATCTATTATTATGAAATTAATTATTATTATAGCTGCTTTTACTTTAATGAATTTACCTTTATGGTTAACACTTGTATATGAAGCAATAGTTGTTGTCATCGTTATGCATAATGCAACACATATTATAGAGTAGATGTTCATCTACTCTTTTTAGAAGAATAAATATGAAGACTGTTATTGACTGTGATTCTATGAGTGCTAAGAATGCCGATACTGCCATGGCTGAAGATCTTTAAGCCTTTCTATATTAAAGAATGTAATTAAGTCATTGTTGTAAAGGTAGAATGGATAAACAGACAGGATATGGTAAAACTTCATATGACGTCTTATAGATAACTAAGAAGTATGATAAGCCAATTTATGATTTTTCTTTGATTCAATGCATTATTTCTAAAAATGAGATATTGCATAAATAGAAGGATAAATGAACTTAAAAATAAAACTCAAGAATTTGTGAGTTTTTATCTTATGAAATTGTAGAGGTAATTATGAAATATAGAGTAGAAAAGGAATGTACAATTACAGAGTTTTTGTTAGAAAAGCAGTATAAGAAAAATACAATTAAAAACTTGTTAAAATTTGAGAATATCTTAATTAATAATGAAATACAGACTCATTATGCGTTTGCTTTAAAGAAGGATGATATTGTTGAAGTAGGGAAGAAAAGAGAAGAAACACCATTACCTATCTTATATGAAGATGAAGATATTATCGTAGTTAATAAACCTTGTGGTTTATTAACAGAAGCAACAGCTAACGAAAAAGAAAAAACAGCTTTCTTTTTAATGAAAGAATATTTAAAAAAGAAAAATGAAAAAATATATCTTGTTCATCGTTTAGATCAATATACATCAGGAATATTGATGTTTGTAAAAAATAAGAAATTATATGATGTATTGACATCTTCATGGAATGAATGTGTAAACGAAAGAGGATATGTTGCGATTGTAGAAGGTATGATGAAAAACAGGAGTGGGACGATAAGAAATTATCTGGCTGAATCTAAAAGTCAGGAAGTCTACATTTCTAGTAAGAAAGATGGTAAACTAGCAATTACTCATTATCGACAGATTATGACGAATAAAAAGTATTCAATGTTAGAAGTTCAACTAGAAACTGGCAGAAAGAATCAGATTAGAGTTCATTTATCTTCTTTACATCATCCTATTGTTGGTGACAAGAAGTATGGTTCAACAACTCATCCATTAAAAAGATTAGGGTTACATCATCATTGTTTTGCTTTTGTCCATCCTATAACAAAGAAACAATACCAGTTCACATGTAAAACCCCTAATGAATTTGAAGAATTATTCCAAAAGAAAAAGAAGTCATCGACTTCTTATAAATAATGATAAGTATGTTCTAAATGAGCTTCCAAAAAGAATTGAGAAGCTTTTTTAGCGCTTTCTAGATTCATATAGCTATAATTACCGCACTCTTCTATTTTAGCTCCAGGAATTTCTTTATTCCATTCAGCAATCTCTTTAAAAGTATCAATGACTAATTGCTTAATTGTTTCAAAATCAAGGTTTCTTGTAATCAAATAAAAACCAGTCATACATCCCATAGGACCAAAATAAATAATATGATCTTTATATTGACCGTTTCTAAGTAAAGTAGCACCTATATGCTCAATAGTATGAGCTGCCTTAGGATCTAAAGGAATATCGATATTAGGAGTAGTCATTCTAATATCAGTTGTTATTAAATCATCATCTACTCTAGAAATATAAATTCCTTTATTCAATTTTGTATGATCAACACTAAAACTTGTAATTCTTTCCATTTTTGTTCTCCTTTAAAAATTATTGCATATATTATAACATAAATGTATAAAAAAGTATTGACTTTATTTCATTTAGATGTTATATTATGCAAGTAAATGAAAAGTAGTGGAAAGAAGAAGTGCCTACTTCTCGCCCGATTGAGTGTATTGATGGGCAAATGTCACTAAGATAAGAATCTTAATGTCAATATGTGGGTACTTATGTGCTCACTTTTTATTTGTACTACGAATTAATGGAGGTGTCTATTATTAGCAAGTTTAATAACCAATCTAATCAGGATGAATTGGTCAATGAAAAAATTCGTTTTAAAGAAGTTCTAGTTATTGCTCAAAACGGGGATCAATTAGGAGTTATGTCTAGATTTAATGCTTTAAATGCAGCATATGATGCAAACTTAGATTTAGTTTGTGTTGCACCTAAGGCAAAAGTTCCAGTATGTCGTATTATGGACTATGGAAAATATCGTTTTGAACAACAAAAGAAATTAAAAGAAATGAAGAAAAATTCAAAAGTTGTTTCATTGAAAGAAACACAATTATCACCAGTAATTGATGTTCATGATAAGAACGTTAAATTAAAAAGAACAATTGAATGGTTACAAAAAGGTGATAAAGTTAAAATAGCTGTAAGATTTAGAGGTAGACAATTAGCTCATATTGAAATCGGACAAAAGATTTTAGATGATTTCATCGAAGAATGTAAAGAATACAGTGTCATTGAAAAACCAGCTAATCTTGAAGGACGTACGTTAGTTGCTATTTTAGCACCAAAGAAGAAATAATCAGGAGGAAAGAATTATGCCAAAAATGAAATCACATAGTGGTCTTAAAAAACGTTTAAAAAGAACTGGGTCTGGAAAATTAAAACGTAGCCACGCTTATATTTCACATTTATCTCATAACAAGACTCATAAACAAAAGAAACATTTAGCTAAACCAGCTTTAGTACACCCATCTGATATGAAGAGAATCAAATCTCGTTTACAAGGGTAATTTAGTAGGAGGAATAAAAAATGGCAAGAGTTAAAGGCGGATTTAAAACTAGACATAGAAGAAAGAAAATCTTAAAATTAGCTAAAGGATATTTTGGTTCAAAACATTCTTTATATAAAACAGCTCACGAACAAGTTATGAACTCTTATGAATATGCATATAGAGATAGAAAGAACTTAAAACGTGAAATGAGAAAATTATGGATTGCTCGTATTAATGCTGCAGCTAGAATGAATGATATTTCTTATTCAAAATTAATGCATGGATTAAAATTAGCAAACGTTGATATCAACAGAAAAATGTTATCAGAAATCGCTATTAGAGATCCAAAAGGTTTCACAGCTATCGTTGAAACAGCTAAAAAAGCATTAGGTTAATAAATATAGGTATATGATTAGTCATATGCCTTTTTTTATTTTTATGTTAGAATAATTGTAGGAGGATACAAATATGAATGATGTTATTAAAAATATGATTGAAAGAAGAAGTATTAAAAAATATAAAGATGAGCAGATTAAGAAAGAAGATTTAGAATTGATCTTAGAAGCAGGAAAATATGCTGCCAATGGTATGGGGTTGCAATCTCCAGTCATGGTAGTATTACAAGAGAAAGAAGTCATTAAGAAATATGCTAAAATGAATGCAGCTGTTATGGGGATGGATAAAGATCCTTTCTATGGTGCACCTACAGTTGTCATTGTTTTAGCAGATAAGAATAGAGGTACTTGTATAGAAGATGGTAGTTTAGTTATTGGCAATATGATGAATGCTGCTCATTCTTTAGGAATAGGTTCTTGCTGGATTCATCGTGCTTATCAAGTATTTGAAAGTGATGAAGGAAAAGCAATGCTTAAAGAATGGGGTATTGAAGGAGAATATAGAGGTATTGGTAACTGTATTTTAGGTTACATGGATGGCGAATATCCTGTGGCTAAAGACAGAAAAGAAAATTATGTATATTACGTTAAATAAGATTGTATGAAAGCAGTGAATACTGCTTTTTTTAACTAAAAGCCAGCGAGAATTCTTCCGTTTCTATAAGCGTTGAGTTGAATGGCTTTTTTATAATAAATCCATAAATATAATGAATTAGAGCATGTTATATGTTATAATATGAATATCTGGAGAAATTGACTGTATAATTATTGATTTCTCTTTTTTTTATAGAAGGCAAAACAGTGCTTGATAGAGATTATCATGCAAGTCTAAACATATTGCGTGAAGAACTAAGAGTTGCAATTGCTAGAGCATTAGTTACGAACCCTAAATTAATTGTTGCAGATGAACCAACAGGTAACTTAGATAGTAAGAATTCTCATGAATTACTAGAATTATTTAAGAAGCTCAATGCTGAAGAAGGAGTATCAATTTTAATGGTTACTCATGATACAATGATTGCTTCTTATTCTTCTAAGCTTTTATATATTCAAGATGGAATTATTGCTACAACATTAGAAAGAGGGGATTTATCACAAAAAGAATATTTCTATAAAATTGTTGATATTAATTCTAATGAATCACAAAAGCTATTTGTTGATTAGTTGACAGTTATTAAAAAATTTTATATAATAAATGAGAATTTTAACCACGAAGGTTATGTAAGCGCCATGAAGGTGTCAAATAGACATTTTCATTGCGCTTTTTTTATTGGAGGAATATATGAAATTATCAAAGACAAGAAAAATAACTCTAGCAGCATTCTTTTTAACTTTAGGTTTAATATTACCTTTTTTTACTGGCCAGATACCAACAATAGGTAGTCAATTATTACC
>JAXJVS010000096.1:0-10854 GCA_036308445.1 Bacilli bacterium
ATGTATTATTACTTCTAAACTAACAGTGTGTATTGTTTATGAATATATGTTTTGTGCAATGATATTAATTCCTTTATATATTGCATTTGCATTATGTGGATATACAGATATATTATTTTGGATGATAAATATTATTGATTTTGTAACTTTACCTATTTATCCTTTAATTATTTGTTCAGTATTTATTATTGTTATTATGAGATTTGTACCAATGGTAAGAAGAAAAGACTTATTTAATTTTGTAGGTAGTCTTATATTGATTATCGTATGTTTAGCTTTTTCTATGTATATGACTAATATTGAAGAGATGGATGCTAATCAATTGACTGCTCTTTTGCTTAATGGAAAGAATAGTATGTTAGGAATGTTTAATTATTTGTTTCCTCATATTACCTTTATATCTCAAGTATTGTTTACAGGTAAAACTTTTCATATTGTTTCATATTTTGTAGTACAGTTTACAGCAATCATTGTTTTCTTGCTTATTTCTAGAGCTTTATATCTTAAAGGAGCTTTAAGTATTGAAGAAACGAATTCGAAGAGAGTAAAACTAACTGATAAAGAACTGACTACAAAATCTAAAAAACAAAATATTTTAATAAGTTATACTATAAAAGAATTAAAAATATTAATAAGAACACCAGCATATGTAATGAACTGTGTTATTAGTGAATTAATGATACCAATTATGTTTGTTATTGGAATGATGACTGGTGGAAAAGATTTACTTCCAATATTGCAACACTATATTCCAATGATTGACCACCTAATTGCATATTTGTTATTGATAGGAATAGGATTAGGATTTATGGCTAGTAATACGAGTATGGTATCTGCGACTTCTATTTCTAGAGAAGGGGCTGGTTATGTTTTTATGAAATATATACCTGTATCATTAAATACGATATTTAATGCAAAAGTATTGTCAGGCTTTATTGTTTCTCAGATAATGATACTATTTGTCTATATTGGTTGCTTGTTTATTTTACCTATTTCTCCATTATATATATTACTATCATTTATAAGTGCTGAAATTGGATCGCTATTAGGTAGTTATTTTGGTTTGATGGTAGATGTGATACATCCTAATTTATATTGGGAAGATGAAACAAGTGCAGTGAAAAGAAGTATATCTGGTATGATGTCAATGTTTACTGGTTTTGGTATTATGACATTTGTAGTGATTATATGTTTGTTTGTACCAGGAAATATTATTGATGTTGTGGCTATATTAATTGTGTTATTATTTGCATTATTAAGTTATGTTTTATATCATAAGATAGATATCGTTTTAAGAGATATTTTTAATAAGTTATAAAAAATCCCAGAAGGGATTTTTTATGTTTTGTAAATTAATTAAATATTTCTTGAATTGAAATGATTAAAACAAGTTGATTTGGCTATAAAAAGAATTGTACGGTTGACATGAACATTTAGAAAATACTTTTATAAACCTCAATTAAAAAAATAATATGTATATTTTATAATGAATTTAGGATAAATTTTTGGAAGTTGTATATACTTGAATTCGCACATGATTGATGTGACTATGTGCGCGTAAAGAACTTATCATCATGCAATTCAACTCCTTACAGGGAGAAAAAGTGATAGTTCTATTATAACAAAGAATCGGAGTATTTTTATTTCAAATATGTGCCATGTTTATTTCAAAAAAGTTTCAAATATATAAATATTTGTTTGACTATTATTAAAATTTATATATAATAATCTTTGTAGAAAAAAGGCGATGAATAGAAGAGTAATCTTAAAAAGATGTTGCTAGAGAGTCCTGGAGATGGTGGAAAGGGATAATAATCGTTAAGGTGAATAAAGACTAGGAGCCTCATTTTGGATAGAAATTGATAGAATGACGTTATGCCACGTTACAGGCAAGACTGTGTTAGCAGTTAGTAAGGCTTATATAGTGATGTATAAGTAAATTAGGGTGGTATCGCGATAACTCTCGTCCCTTGGTGGAAGAGAGTTTTTTTATTTGTGAAAAGGAGAAGGAAAAATGGAAGAAAGAAAGTTTAGTGAACAAGAATTAGTTCGTAGAGAAAAATTAGCATTCTTAGAAGAAAGAGGAATTGATCCATTTGGACAAAGATTTGATATTACTCATTTTTCTAGTGAAATTAAAGAACAATATGCTGGTAAAACTCATGAAGATTTAGAAGAAATGGCTGTACCTTGCAAAGTTGCAGGTAGAATTATGACTAAGCGTCGTAAAGGAAAAGTGTGTTTTATGCATATTCAAGATAGAGATGGGCAAATCCAAATCTATATTAGAAAAGATGTTATTGGTGAAGATGAATATGAATTAGTTATTAAGAGTGACATTGGAGATATTATTGGTATCGATGGTACTATATTTGTAACTAATACTGGTGAATTATCAGTAAAGGCTACTAAATATACACATTTAACTAAAGCTTTACGTCCTTTACCAGAAAAATATCATGGTTTAAGTGATATTGAAGAAAGATATAGAAGAAGATATGTTGACTTAATTATGAATGAAGATGCTAGAAAGATTGCTTTCGCAAGACCTAAAGTAATTCGTTCAATTCAACATTATTTAGATAATAAAGGTTATGTTGAAGTAGAAACTCCAGTATTAGGATCTATCTTAGGTGGAGCTGCAGCTAGACCATTCGTTACTCATCATAATACTTTAGATACTAATTTCTATTTAAGAATTGCGACAGAATTAGCATTAAAGAGATTAATTGTTGGTGGTATGGATGCGGTTTATGAAATTGGACGTTTATTTAGAAATGAAGGTATGGATAGAACTCATAATCCTGAATTCACTACTATTGAAGTATATAAAGCATTTAGTGATCTTGAAGGTATGATGGATTTAACTGAAGGTATTATTTCTAATGCTGCTATGGAAGTATGTGGTACATATGATATTGAATATAAAGGACATAAGTTATCATTAGCTCCAGGATTTAAACGTATTTCTATGACAGATGCTATTAAAGAAAAAACTGGAATTGATTTTGCATCTCAAATGACATTTGAAGAAGCTAAAGCTTTAGCAGATGAACATGGTATTGAAGTAGAACCACATTTCCAATATGGACATATTATTAATGCATTCTATGAAAAATATGTAGAAGAAACAATTGTAGAACCAACATTCGTATATGGTCATCCAATTGAAATTTCTCCATTAGCTAAAAAGAACTTAGAAGATCCAAGATTTACTCAAAGATTTGAGTTATTTATCTGTGGAAATGAATATGCTAATGCATTTACTGAATTAAATGATCCTATTGATCAATATGAAAGATTTGCGAATCAGTTAAAAGAAAAAGAATTAGGTAATGATGAAGCAAATGAAATGGATTTAGATTACGTAGAAGCATTAGAATACGGATTACCACCAACAGGTGGTATGGGTATGGGAATTGATAGATTAGTTATGTTATTAACAGGACAAGAATCTATTCAAGAAGTTATCTTATTCCCACAAATGAAACCAAGAAATAAATAGTGATAAAATCAAGATAATTTGAATTATTAAAATAAAATATACAAGAAAATAAAAAGCATAATTTAAACTATAATCACTTCAATTAATGAAATGATATTCAGTTTATTATTATGCTTTTTTTATTTGATTCTTATAGTAAGATTTATGGTCTTGGCATACAAGTGGCATACACTATATCATAATTCATCAATATATTCGATTAAAGTTTTACGACTTTTTTCATAAATATGTGCATATGTGCTTCTTAACATTTCAACACTATGTCCTAATCTATCAGCAATTAATAATTCTGAAATCATAGGATTTGATAACAAATAACTTGCATGTGAATGTCTTAACCCATGTACCGTTATTCTTTTAACTCCTGATTTTTCTACATCTTCATTAAACCATCTTCTTAGTGTGGCTATCGAGATATAAGTTTGATCTTTATACAAATAGTAATCATCATTAAATCCTTCTAGTTGAGAAACAATAACATATCTTTGTTTTAATTTTTGTACTAATTTATATGGTAGTTGTATTGTTCTATTTGAACGAGGTGTTTTAGGTGAAGTTATTTTTGAAGTAATAGCACTTAAAGATTTTGATATTGTTAATTGATTATTAATTAAATCAACATCTTTCCATTGTAAAGCACAAAACTCACCAATACGTAAACCTGTAAGAAACATAAATTCGTATATATCTCTTTTGTATTCATCTTCAACAGTATTAATAAACTTGTTATATTCTTCTATTTCCCAAAAATTTTCTTCGCATGATTGTTTTTTTATGACTTTATTAGGATCTTTAGGAGGTTTTACTTTATGACAGGGATTCTTTTGTAACCAATTGTGATCTACTGCATATGTAAATAAGCCGGATAGATGTAATAGAATATTGCGTGTTGAAGATTCACCATAAATGCGTCCATTATAACCGTTTTTTGAAATATTATTAATCCAGCGTGTAATTTCTAGTGTTGTTATATCATCTATATAGCGATTGCCAAAGCTGGGTGATATGACATATTTTTCAAATCTTTTATACGCCTTGATTGTAGATAATTTAATATGACTGGGAGCATCTTTATGATACTCCACAATCAAATCATTTAATATTAAACGAGATGGTAAAATATTATTGTATTGTTTTAAAAACTCTGTTTCTGCTAATTTAGCAGCTTTTTTACTTTTAAATCCTCTTCGTTTGTAGTTTCTTCTTTTTCCATTTTCATCCTTAGGCAGTTTTCCATAGAACGACCATGTTCCATTACTTTCTTTTTGTTGAGCCATTACATTGCTCCTACAATAGCGTTATGATAATTCATTCTATTAATATCATCTTGTTTACGTTTTTCAACAGTTTGTTTGCTTATAATGGCATTACTCTTATTACTAACATCTAAACCAATATAATCTTCTTGAAAAGTACGAATTACTTTTTGGGAAAACATATAATTTTTACCAATTTTAATACCATTTATTATACCTATCTCACGTAACATGGATATTGTATTTACATGAACATGGAGTAATTCAGCAACTTCTTCTCTTGTTAACATTTTTAAATCATCCATAATTTTCCTCCTATCGTGTTAAATCTTTAAATTTATAGTTGTTTTTATGTTTTGTGATGAATTCATCATTAGGTAAATTGTGACTATCTAAAAATAAAATTCTCTCTTTTAATGTATCGAATACTTTAGATATTTTGTTGATTGCTTTTGAGCATATATCCTCAAGTGAGCATATATTAATAGAGAGATCATTTTGTTTGAATATTCTTTTAAATTCTTTGAATATGCTATCTAATCCAACTAAAGAAAGAAATGATTCATGAATAAATAATTGTTGTTCAAGTTTTTCTTTTTTTTCGGCTAAGTTAAGGTTTCTTCTTTTTAAATCATGGATATCATATTCATGATCTTCAATTCTTTTTTCTAAACTCTCTATTGATGAATAAAGATTATCAATAATACGCTCTTTTTCTTTAACTCTTTTAGCTAAAGGCATTGCTCTATACATATCTATTTCTTTTTTTTGAACACCAATAACCTTAATAAGTTTATCATTATCAATCGAAAGCTTATTGTTTGAAACAGTTAAATCTTTAATGATTTTATTGGCTTGAGATAGAGATTTTACCTTAGTGATTAATGATCCTTCATATTCAATATTTTCAGCTTGTATCGCAAGTTCTTTAGAAATTGCGATATTATCTTGAATATTATTTTTAGCCTTCTCAAGGCATATATCTTCTTGATTTTTTAATTCTTTAATAGTTCTGTTTCCATTGATGGTAGCACCATTAAGGATTTCAGGACTATATCCAAGTATCGGTTCAATATAATCAGATAGTCGTGTGTGAAAGTCTTTAAGATGATTCCTTGTTATTATTTTTTTACAATTTAATCTTTCAATGTCATTATCAATAATAACTGGAACAAATCCAACATGAATATGTGGTGTCTTTTCATCATTATGAACCCAAGCACAGACAATATTTTTTTGACCATACTCTTGTTTCATAAAATTAAATACTGATTCGAAAAATTTTTGTTCATCTTCTTCTTTAACGTTTTTTGGTAAAGTTACAATCCAGTCAACCATAACAACGATATCTTTTCTATTAATATGTTTGACTTCGTTGATACGTTTTGAAATAAATTCTTCAGGACGTAATGGTTGTAAAGATTGTGCAAGATTATAATTGTTTTGACTTCTATTGACATCAATATCTTTATTAGATAATTCACATCCACTTCTGCGTTCATAGTGGATTGCTAAACCTACAATACTACTTCTGTCATACTTTTGAGCATGAGCCATATGATTCAGTCCTCCTTTTTTAGCTCCCGGCAGGGCAAGTTTTCAAAAGCGTAGGCATTTTGGTATAACTTGCTAGCCCAAAATATTTGGGCTTTCTTTTCAAAGATTGCCGATAGGCGCAGATTTACTTCTTTGATGACACGATGACAGATGCATTGGCACCTGTTTCATCTGTCACACTGTCATTTTTTATACCTTCATCATAATATTTGATATTGATAATTCTCTTTTTACCACTACGTTCATTTGAGAAAGTAACATTGTTTTCTTCAAGGTAGTGATGATGAAGTTTTAAATATTTAGTTAAGTAACTTGGATTAATTTCCATTTTACTTTTTTGTACGATTTCTTGGCATGTACCTGCAAGTCGATGATTATCTTCGTTAACGACAGTATTAATTAATGAAAGAATATTTTTAGGGATTTCTTCTGTTGATTCATCATTTTCTTCATCTAATAACCAATTTATATCATTGACGTCCTTTTTTATTTTGATGATCGACTTATTGTTTCTTAAAATAAGCTTTAGTTCTCCATGTTTTGCAAATTCATTACGAACAGAGAGAAGCAATGAACCTGTAGTTGCTCCGGAAAGAGCTTTTGAACCAAGTAAGTTATCTTGTTCTAGTTTTGCTTTTTCTTTTTTGGTATGATGGATAATTATGCCGACTAAGTTCTTTTCAACAATAGAATCTCTTAATTGTTTAAGAATAGGATAAACATCGTAATAGTTATCATTGCTAGAAACAACTTCTTCTAATCCTATATATGAATCAATAATAACCAAACGATAATTGTCAATATCTTTAGTATTAATAAGTACTTCATTAATATCATAAATTGATTTTGAGTTGTTGAATTCATAAAGAACTTCTTTTAATCCCTTTAGATTTAAAGCAATGATCCTTCCTTTTGCTTCATAATCATAATTATCATTATCAAAATATAATACTTTGCCTTTCGGCATAGACTTACCGAGAAAGTTATTGCCAGTAGCTATACAATTTGCCATATTAGTGGCGATTATAGATTTCCCAACTTTACTCGTTCCAGCAAGTACATATAGTCCGGGTCTAAGTATTCCACCAAATATTTCTTGACCTTCTGCTTTAAATACTTTATTTAATAACTCTTCTTGTGTAATGGGCATATAAAAACTCCTTTTCAATAAATTAAATTTGAAAGGAGACAATTTGTTTGTTATAATTCTCGATGAAAGAGCATTATAAAAACATGTCTCTTTTCGTGGGTGACTATCTAGAAAGTTTGGCGATGGACTAGATAGTCTTTTCGTTTGTCTGAATATTTATGGATAAGTCAAAATACTTTTCAACTAGATCCAAAGGTAGCATACCAGCCTTTGGTAAACGTTTCTTATCAATGTTGAAAGCTTTAATAATGCGTTTGGAATGAACTTGAGCAACTTGTTGATAGCTACAACCTAAAGCATCTGCTAATTCTTGATAAGTTATGAATTTTGATTTTAGTTCCATTTATTTCACCTCCTAAGTTTATTATAACATTATATATGATAAAAGCAACACAAATGTATAGCATAATATATTATATATGATTTTTGCATATAATATTATATAATATTATTGTTGGAGGGATAGAAATGTCTGTAGCTACATACATAACAAATTTACAAGAAAAAAAACAAATATCATACATGCAATTGGCTAAAGAAATAGGAATAACTTATCAAAATATGATGGATTTAAAAAATGGGAGAATTGCTTTTTTCTCAATGAAAGTATTAGAAAAATTAGCTATATACGAACAAAAAGAAAAAGCGGATATTTTATTTGAATCTATAGATAGTGACATATATGAAAATTCATCTAAATGTTCTTTAAAATATTTATGTCAATGTGCTGCAGAAGGTTATTCTGTAACATTTAAGCCAAATTATTCAAATCCATTCCAAATAGGAAGAATATATTTCGATGGATTAGTTTCTAAAAAAAGAATTGTAAATAATTATACAGCAGTTGATTCATGGGAAACACTAAAAAAAGAACATATGAATCAATATAAAAATATAGAATACTCAAGAGATGCATTTGCTGATCTATTTAAAAATGAAAATATGTATATAAATAGTGTGATTAATTACGCGATGAGTAAAATTGATTTGTTACACGATAATAATATACGAGCATATACTATTGTTGTTGGGCAAAATGTTGACTATGATTTATCGCTAATTCATCAATTTTTACCTCAAAAAACAAAATTAAAAATTAGCATAGTTGAAATAAAGGCATAGCATTGATAATTAACAGGTGTTACATATGGTAGAATATAGAAAAATGGGTCTTTTTAAAACTTGAATCTAAGAAAAATCCTATGCAGGTATTAAGTGTAAGAGAAAATATTAAAAATTAAAGAAAAAGTCAATTCCAGTTGTAAGAGTAAAATCAACATTATTATGTAAAAGAGAGTTCCATTTGTAAGACTAAATTCTACTGGAAATATGAGTAAGACTAAATTCCATAAAAACTATATAGAACTGGAATTTAACTTTTCAATTTAGATTTATAATTTATAAGTCGATATTTCTAGTATTTATGGAAATATATGGTAAAATAATAGTAGAATAAGAAAAAGGAGCGTGATTCCGATGGGGACAGAAGAAAGTGATTTTATAATAATTAAAAAAGGAGGAACGTGAAATGAAATGAAAAGAAAGATAGTGAGTATTTTTTGTGTATTATGCATATTATCCTTATTTGTTGAAAGTATTTATGCACTTGATTATAAAACTGTTTTTATAAAAGATTTAAATACAAATAATTTGGTTTCAAACGCATATATAACTATATTAAATATTGAATCAGGTAAAAGTTATAATTACATTACCGATGATACTGGAAATATTAATATACCTATAAATGAATATAATGAATTGAATGGACCAATTTTATATATTTCGTCTCATAATAATGAATATTATGGAAGTTATTCAATGAATATGAGTAATAATACTTTATACGTGGAAGAGGATTCTTCGTTTAGAAATGGGAATCTAGCACGCTCAGCAGTTGATTGGAATGTAATTAGTTCATCATATGTAGATGATATTTATGTTCCAATTGCCCAAGTAGCAACATATGGTGGGTTAAAAGCAGGTTTAGAATTTCATACATCATATACATTTACAATATCAGGTTCTTCTATATTAGGTTCTGGAACATATAATAGCTCAGGGTTTAGTGGAAGAAAAAAAACAGAATTATGTAAAACGAATTCTCCTCAATGGATGAATTTTTTTGGACTTTATGCCAGATATAAAGTAGTTGAAGTATATCCTGCAACAGGGGAAACAAGGACACGATATTTTATAGCAGGTAAATGTTTAGAATTAAAATGTGAATATGCAACAAGGACTACAGGAACAACGATAACAACTAATGCTAGAGAAATACTATTTAATAAAAATACGGTATATAGTGATGAGCAAACTTTTGGAAGTTCTACAGATTATACGTATACTTATAGTGGAAAAATAAAAACATCAACAGGCACATCAAATACTTCTTATACAACAACTATTAAAGTAAAGATGGGATTATCTGGTGGGAATAAAGTAACTTATATATATAGTGTTCCTAGTGCAGTAAATCGAAAATATGAAATTGGATTTAATAAAATTAAAGTATCTAGTTAGAAAATATGAAAAAAATTTTTTTTAAAATTTTATTATCGATTTTAGCACTTTTCTTGTTTGGTTATATGATTATGAAAATTAGTGACAATACTTTAACCGCAATTGATGTTAAAGATAAAATTGGACAAACTTATGAAATACCAATTTGTTTTAAATATAATCAAGTAGTTTTAAATATATATTCATATAATGAAGGATGGAATCTTGAAAAAAGTATTGTTTTGAGTAAAGAAGATATCGATCATAATCAATTGAATATTAATTTTATTGATGAAAATGGTATTGTGAATTTGTATTACGAAAAAAACATATCAAATGATCCATGGTATACCTTAGAAAATCATATAACAAGTAGTGCAGATATATATACTCTTGTTGATAGAAAAATTAATTATGAGGAAACGCCATTAACTATGTGTATTACATATGATAACGATGAACTCTACAAAGGATATATAAATAATTGGAATGAAGAAAAATATGATTTTGACAAATACCAATTAAGTTATCCTCTTATATTAGAAGAGCCTGCTCAAGCAACTATTGTTACATATCAATTTATTAAATAACGTTTGAAATAATTTGACGTTTACAAAAGTGGCATACATTTTGGCATACAAAATAGCATTAATATAAAAAATAGTAGATAATATTAAGTATTTTTGTATATGTAATCATATGTAAGAATACATAAAAACATATACAAAAACTATATGTGAATTGAAATGGATATGGATTATGTAGAAGCATTAGAATATGGTTTACCTCCAACAGGTGGTATGGGTATGGGAATTGATAGATTAGTTATGTTATTAACAGGACAAGAATCTATTCAAGAAGTTATTCTTTTCCCACAGATGAAA
>JAXJVS010000097.1:0-19256 GCA_036308445.1 Bacilli bacterium
AAAAAAGACTCACCTACTGGTGAATCTTTTTTTATTTAAATATGTTTTAAAGGGAGTTTAACATTTCTTCTTACTACACCTATAATATAACTTGTCAATATGAAGTTAATGTGAACTTCTATAATTTTTTTCTAAAACTCTATCTCTCAACAAAACAATTAGATCATAGTTTTACCCACTTTACCGTATTATAAATACATATATAATATCTTAATCATTATATAGCTAAAATTTTTATTACAATAATTGTAAATTATTATTGATAATAATAAAAATTTATTATATACTTATAACATCAAAGCAACGATAAGGAGAGTAATCTTAAACAGAAGTCTTAGCGAGCTAGTAAATGGTGAAAGACTAGCGATGGAGTTTATGTACGAAGAACACCTTTGAGCTTTCTACCGAAAGGAAACGAGTAGGCTAGAACGTTTTCAGCTATGTTACAGCTGACGAGTATCGAGTACTCTTTGAAGTATTTTCTGTACTTTGTAACTAAATTGGTTATAGCGTACCTTGATACTCGCAAAAATGCGAGTTTTTATTTTTAAGGGGGATATATTTTATGTGTGGTTTTTTAACTGTAGGTTCGCAAGAATTTGCATTAACAACTTTTGATGAATGTTTAGGCAAAATAGAAAATAGAGGTCCAGATCAAATTTCAAGTCAATATTTATATGATAAAACATGGGGATTTAATAGACTTGCAATTATGGATTTATCTAGTGATGGTATGCAGCCTTTTGTTTCTAATCATTGTGTATTAGTTTGTAATGGGGAAATTTATAACTATCCAATGTTGAAAAAAAATCTAACAGAAGACTATGATTTTAAAAGCGGTAGTGATTGTGAAGTTTTAATACCGCTATATCAAAAATATGGTCTAGATATTATGACAAGATATTTAGATGGCGAATTTGCATTTGTATTATATGATGCCAAAAGTGATAAAATGATGGCAGCTAGAGATCCAATGGGAATTAGACCCATGTTTTATGGTTATTCTAAAGATAAAGGTGAAATATGTTTTGCTTCTGTAGCAAAAGCATTAATTGATTTATGTGATGATATTATGCCTTTCCCACCAGGTCATTATTATTTAGATGGAGAATTCATCTGTTATAATGATTTAAGTGACGTTAAAGTGTACAATGATGATGATTTAGAGACTATTGCTTATAACTTACGTACTAAGTTAGAAAAAGCTGTAGAAAAGAGATTACAAAGTGATGCGCCAATTGGGTATTTATTAAGTGGAGGTTTAGATTCATCATTAGTATGTGCTATCGCATCTCGTTTAAATGATAAACCTATAAAAACATTTGCGATTGGTATGGATAAAGATCCTATTGATTTAAAATATGCAAAAGAAGTAGCAGATTACTTAGGAACAGACCATACAGAAGTTATTATGACTAAAGAAGATATCTTATCTTCTTTAAGAAAAGTAATCTATGAATTAGAAACTTGGGATATCACTACTATTAGAGCAAGTATGGGAATGTATTTATTATGTAAATATATTCATGAAAACACAGATTTAAAAGTTATTTTAACTGGTGAAGTTTCTGATGAAATCTTTGGTTATAAGTATACAGACTTTGCACCTAGTCCTGAAGAATTTCAAAAAGAATCACAGAAAAGAATTAAAGAATTATACATGTATGATGTTTTAAGAGCAGATCGTTGTATTTCTGCTAATACATTAGAAGGTCGTGTACCTTTTGCTGATACTGACTTTGTTAGCTATGCTATGAGTATTAACCCAGCAAAGAAAATGAATATCTACAACAAAGGTAAATATTTATTAAGACATGCATTTGAAGGTTTAGATTATCTACCTGATGATATCTTATTTAGAGAAAAAGCTGCATTTAGTGATGCAGTAGGACACTCAATGGTAGATTACTTAAAGGAATATGCAGAATCTTTATATAGTGATGAAGACCTAAAAATCGCTAAAGACAAATATCCATATAGTACTCCTTTTACCAAAGAATCATTATTATATAGAGAAATCTTTGAAGAATTCTATCCTGGACAAGCAAAATGGATTAAAGACTTTTGGATGCCTAATAAATCTTGGAAAAACTGTAATGTTGACGATCCTTCTGCAAGAGTCCTTAAAAACTATGGTGATAGTGGAAAATAGACCTTAGAATCAATCTAAGGTCTATTTTATAATACATTCTTCTATATATTTAGCGACACCATCATGATTATTATCATACTTAGTAATATCATCACTAACAGATTTTGTCACATCATCACCATTAATCATACATACACCTAGTCCTGCTTTTTCTAACATATCTCTATCATTAGCTGCATCCCCAAATACACATACATTATCCATTGTAAAACTATGTGAATCACATACGGTTTTAATACCATTACTTTTAGATACTTTTGTACTCATATATTCAAATAATGTTGGTCCTGTCTGCATACAATGATAATCAGAATGACTAAATGTTTCTGATCTTTCTATAATTAAAGGCATATCTTCTTTTTTACATACAATAACTAATTTAGGAAAATCTCTTTTAAAGAATTCATACATGTTTTCTATAACTTTATATTCAAAGCCATTATTTGATGCTAATTCTTTTGAAAAATCATCTTCTTTATAGCTATATAAAGTATTTTTATCATAGATACAGAAACTACAAGACAAATCTTTAAAATGATTAATAATTTCTATAAAATATTTACCTTGCATAGGATTATTTAATTGATTAATACCTAAACTATCATCTTTAATCTGTCCACCATTAAAACCTAACAAGACATCACATTGTTCTCTAATACCCCATTTATCAATTAAGTTATTAACAGCATATAAACTTCTACCAGTCGCAAGTCCAAATAATATACCATTATCTCTAGCTTTTTGAATCACATTCTTAGTATATTCACTAACAAGTTTTTCATCATTTAATAATGTTCCATCTAAATCACATAATATTAATTTTATATTTTTCATTTCCTACACCTCATATATATTATACTATCAAAAAAAGGAATAGTCATCTATTCCTTACTTTAAATGAGATACATTTTTCTCCCAATTCTTATTCTTTCCTTTTTTCATTTTGTATGACAATTCTGTTTTTAATCCATTTCATCATTTCCTTATGATATCATAATTCTTTAGAAAATTTATGATTAAAAAACTGATAACAGCAAAAAATGTCATTACTACAAAAAGCGGAAGTAACATATTAAAATACTCTCCATTATAATTTATATCAGTATAATTTAAGTAAAGATGATATCCAAAAACAATTACAGCAGATATTCCAAGCAATCCGTATCCAACCATTATGAGTTTTCCTATAATTATAACTTTATGTTCCATGTTTTCATATACTTTCTTCATCGTAACAAGATTTTGTTCTGCATTTTCCTGGTAACTTTCTATAGTTAATTTCTCTCCACTCAATAATTCATTAACACTGATACCAAGTTCATTGCAAAGATCTAACATGATTGATGAATCTGGAAGTCCACGTCCCGTTTCCCATTTGGATATTGCACGATCGGTAATTCCAAGTTTTTCTGCCAAATCTTTTTGTGTTAGATTTTTTCCTTTTCTGCAAGATGCTATAAATTTTCCAATCTTAATTTGATCCATAAATACGATTTCTCCTATTCTTTTTTTATTATTATAGAAAAAGTGTCATTCAGAGTAAACAAACGTACCGTAGAGTGAGTATAATCTCAATAATGAATTCTCTATCCGAGATAAGTATTGGTGTGCATAACAAACCTTTTTATTCATTTTCTATGCATCCTATAGGTAAATGAAAAGGAGCAAGGTATATTTCAACCTTCCTGTATTGAACTGTATGTGCTATTTATCAAATTTATTGAAAATAATTATTTACTTGTATCATAAAATATACCCTTTTTATTATTCTTCAAAATGTTCAGCTACATCCTGTAAATATTTAATAATAGGTAAATGTTGTGGACAAATACCTTCACATTGACCACATCCTATACAATCACTTGCTTTACCAAATTCTTTAGTAAGATTTTCATAATATTCACCTTGTGGTGTCCATCCTTTTTCTTCTACTTCCTGTTTATCTGCATTATATAATGAAAAATATTTAGGGATTGGAATATTCATTGGACATCCATCTACACAATATGCACACCCTGTACAAGGAACAGTAATAGAAGAATTAATAATTTCTACTGCTTTATCTATTAATTTTAATTCTTCATCATTCAATGATTCAAATTCATTCATATAACTAGTATTATCCATTAACTGTTCCATAGTTGACATACCACTTAATACCATCTTAACATTATCTAAACTAGCTACAAAACGAATAGCCCACGATGGAATAGACATATCTGGAGCATATTCTTTAAATAATTTCTCTACTTCTTCAGGAACTTTTGCAAGTGTACCACCTTTGACTGGCTCCATAACAATAACTGGTTTATTATGTTTACAAGCAACTTCATAACATTTTCTAGATTGTACCCCAATACTTTCCCAATCTAAATAATTGATTTGTAATTGTACAAATTCAAAGAATGGATTTTCCGTTAAAATTTTATCTAAGAACTCTGCATCATCATGAAAAGAGAAACCAATATGTTTAACTAATCCTTGTTCTTTCTTTTCTTGTATCCAACCATAACAATCTAATTTTGTATAAGTATCATGTGAATGATGATTAACATCATGAATTAAATAATAATCAAAGAAATCAACACCTGTTTTTTCTAACTGTTCTTTAAAAACTTTATCTCTATCATCTTTTGTTTTAATAAAACCTGAATGCAGTTTAGTTGCTAGAGTATAACTATCTCTAGGATATCTATCAACTAATGCCACTTTAGCAGCATTCTCACTTTGAAATCCACAATACATCCAAGCAGTATCAAAATAAGTAAAACCTCTCTCAATAAATGTATCTACCATTCGTTTAACGAGTTCAATATCTATTTTAGATGGATCACTATCATCTAAAGATGGTAATCTCATTAATCCGAACCCTAATTTTTTATCCATATATCCTTACCTCCATTTTCCCTTACTCTTCTCAATTATTTTATAATATCATTATTTCAAATACAAATACTTATTAAAAATACTATAATATGCTTTTTAAGCATACTTTTTTATTTCTTCATGTAATATCATTAAAAAATATTCACTAGCCTTAGAAAACAACTGATACTTTTTCCATGCAATATTTATTCCTACTTCTAATTTTGGTTCTAATGGTTTAAAACATAGCATACTATTATTAATAATATGATCCAGACATAATGCATACTTATCTCCTTCTTCTACAACTAAAGAAGCATTATACAAAAGATTATAAGTTGAAATAATATTAAGCTTCCTATCATTTCCTCCTAACCACCCGGCAAATTCATTTTTTACTAATTGTTGATTAGAACACATTATAGGTAACTTTCTTAATTCATTAGGAGTTATACAATTCAAAGATGCAAGAGGACTATCTTTCCTCATTAATACACCCCATGAATTTTTTATAGGTAACTTTAAAAAGTCATATTTTGACATATCTACAGGTTCTATAAGAACTCCAAAATCTACTAATCCTTTATCTAATTTATCCATAACATCATCTGCATTCCCACTAAAAATATGAAATTTAACTAAAGGATATTTAGACTGCATTTTATTTATTGCTTTGGCTACAATTCTCATTCCTTCACTTTCACCTGCACCTATATAAATATCTCCATTTAATAAAAGATCTGAAGACGCTAATTCTTTTTGCGTCTTTTCTACAAGATGAATAATTTCTTCTGCTCTTTTCTTCAATAACAACCCTTCATCCGTCAATATAATACTTCTATTCCCTCTTACAAATAACTGTTTTCCTACTTCATCTTCTAATTCTTTCATTTGTCGAGATAAAGTCGGCTGAGTAATATGTAATTGTTCTGCAGCACCTGAGATTGTCATTTCTCTTGTAACAGTTAAAAAATATTGTAATACTCTCAATTCCATAAATTCACATCCTTTAGTCTATTCTATCTCTTATACATATGCTTTTCAAGCATATGAAAGTATTTGATATAAGTATTTGTTTATACTATATTTCTATATTAAAATGAAGCAGAAAAAATAAACGGAGGTAGTATAAATGATTGGATCAATTGCAGGAATTTTAACAACAGTAGCATTTTTGCCACAAGTTATCATGGTTTTAAAAACTAAAGATACATCTTCTTTATCTTTAGGAATGTATAGTTTACAAGTTACAGGAGTTTTTCTATGGTTAATTCATGGAATAGTGATTGGTGATATGGCACTATTAATTGCGAATGCAGTCACATTCGTACTAGCAATGATTATTCTTATCTGTAAATTAAAATATAAATAGCGCAACTCTATGAGCTGCGCCTTTTTATCCCTTTAAATATTCTAATATTTCACCTGCATTATTTGCAGGACTAGCTTTCTTATATACTTTTATAATCATACCATCTTCATCAATAACATAGGTACTTCTTACTACACCCATATATGTCTTACCATACATCTTCTTTTCTTGCCATACATCATAAGCTTGTATAGCCTCTAAATCAGGATCGGATAATAATAAAAATGGTAATTCATACTTTTCAATAAAATTCTTATGTGACTTTTGAGAATCCTTACTAATACCAATAACTTTTACATCTAATGTTTTAAAATCATCATATGCACTCTTAAATGCACAAGCCTGTTTAGTACATCCTGGAGTATTATCTTTAGGATAAAAGTATACAACAACCTTTTGTCCCTTATAATCGCTTAAACTATGTTCTTTACCTTTTTCATCAAACAATGTAAAATCAGGTGCCTTTATTCCTACTTCTAACATAATAACCTCCTATATCCATCCAAAATACTGACATGCATATTCAATAGCATTCTCTTTACAATCTTTAGTTACAAATGTTGCACATTCTTTTAATTCATCAATCGCATTTCCCATTGCAATTCCAATTGTTGCTTGTCTCATCATCGATAAATCATTATGACCATCACCAAAAACAACGACATCTTCTTCTTTACCACCCATAATTCTAATCATATCTAAGATACCTTTATATTTATCATCTGGTTCAATAACAACAGACATTGGATGATATCTAGCATAATGTAAATCTGTTTCCTTTAAAGATTCTAAAGGATTCTTTTCTCCTTCTTTAAACCCCACAAACATCTTATGCAATTCTTCAAACTGCTCATAGTTATCATGATCCAAATAATTCACTTGGGAAAATTTCTTAACTTCTGGACACTTATCTAAAAAATCTAGATAATGTGTATACACATTATCAGAATCATCTATCTTAACACCAAAAGTTATACCTTTTTCTTTACATTCATTGATTACTTTTAAAGCTTTATTTTTTTCTATTGGTTCTATATATAAGACTTCATTATCTACAACTAAGCCATTACCACCACAGCATACCGCATTACTAATACTCGCTTCTTCCATAGCCACCCTAGCCATAGTATAAGAACGTCCAGTCGCAATAGCTACAAAATGTCCATTTTCTTCTAACTTTCTTAATGTTCTTAAAGTTGATGGTAAAATAATTCCACCAGGATTATCATTCGTAAGAGTACCATCAATATCAAAAAAGATAAACTTCTTATTCATAAATTCCTCCACTTAATATATTATCTAACTGTTTTATAAAATATTGTTTTTGTACATTGTCTCTAGATTTTGGACCCTTAACTCTCTGTTTAGCTTTTCTCATTTTAGCACTACCATATCTTCTAAACAATAATTCATCTATATTATTTAGATCAATAATTATCCCACTCACATGTAAAACAACTACACCTTTAGATAAAGCCAAAGAAGATAATCCATAATCTTGTGTAATCAATAAATCGTTTTTTTCTATTCTATTTATAATCTCCATATCCACACTATCACTACCTACATCACAATAAATCACTTCATGATATAAAGAAGTATCAATTTCATGAGCATAGTCAACAAAAATCAATACTTCTTTGTTATATTTATTAGCTATAGTAAGAATTTCTTCTTTTTGTGGACAGGCATCTCCATCAATAAATATTCTCATAGAAAACCTACTAATCTTAGAAGAACAATTGCGATAAAACCACCTAACGCTCCTCCTAAATGACCAAATTTTGAAGTAGAAGGACTTGTAAGCGTGAATAATACATTAAGCACAATAACCATCATAAATTGAGATAATAAATCTGCAAAAGCGCCTCCTAATAATACTGCCAAAGCAATAAGAGCACCTAAATAACCATAAAAGATACCACTAGCACCTAGAGTAATTGTATGATTCGCTTCACTAGAAACTTCAGAAGCACTTAAAGTCATCAGGGAACTTGTTATCATTGATACAAAAATCAATAACAAATAAGGTATAGTTCCTAATAAATTTTCAAAGAAACCACCCAATGAATATATACAATAACAATTCATAAAACAATGAATAAAATCAATATGTATAAAATGACAAGTTATTATTCTATAATACTCATGTCTATTTTTAACATTTGGTGGATAAAATGCTCCTAATCTCATAGCACAATCAGTTTTATCTAATTTAGAAATAAAATGAATATATACAAATACTATAATACATATAACAATAATTAAATGAGTAAACATTTCTTTCTCCTATTCAACAGTAATAACTCTTGTCACAATTGTCTTATTTCCATTGCTGTCTTCTACACTATAAATAATAGAATAATCTCCTGGTATATTTACATCTATAGTACCATAAATATTAATCTTAGATGTAATATCTCCATCTTCACTATCTAATGCTCTTACTCCTTCAGATAATTCTATATTCTCTCCTGCTTTAATAATCAAATTACTAATACCTTCAAATGTAGGTTTTTCATCTTGTTTTCCAACAATAATCTTTACTCGTAAAGCAGCAGATTGATTTCCATGTGCATCTTCTACTATAATTCTTTCAATATAAGATCCCTCTTGAATATAAGATACACTTTCACTTCTCTCATTAGATTCTTCATCCAAAAAATATATAGTTGTAGAAGAAAAGTCTTCTACATTTTCTACTAAATCTTTTGCATTTATTTCTTCGCCTACTACAATATGCCATTGAACTTTTTTCAAAGAAGCTTTAGGTTTAATAGTATCTATAACATGTATTTCAAAAGGATAAGTTTTATCAAAATAAGAAACTGAAGCATTATATATACCAACATTTGTAGAAACATCTTTAATATTTAAAGTCACACTTTTTAATATTGAATCATTAGCAGTGACATAGTCTGATACATTTGTAGATATTTCTTCACCATACTGAAATGTAAATACATTTCTCTTTAATTTTAAAGGTGTAATTGTAAGTGCTAGATAACATAATCCAACATCAATCGCAACAAATAAGCTTAATACAGCAATAAAAACCTTATTATGCATAATTCACACCTCCTTGCACTATTATAGCACTAATTTATGAAAAAGTAGTGAAAATGATAAGAAATTTCAAAATGTATTTTTGTTTGTATAATAAAAGAGGATTTCTCCTCTATTACAAAGGTAATGTATTCGTTATTTCTATACTTTCACCTAGTAGTGTCTGATATTTTATGAGAATATAATAATTTGCTTGTGGATTATACTCTTCATCTATTCTTATATTATCATTCCATGCTTTAATATCCTGAATCTGTAATTGTTTAATCATTTGATTATTCTTATATACCTTTAAAATCATCTCTCCGCTAAAGCTTTTCCTCCCCCTCAGATGATCTGAAGTTTTTATAAAAAAAGTCTAGATTATTATAATCTAGACATAACTTTATCTTTACCAAGTAACATGATTGAGCTTGCTAAATCAGGACCATGCATAATACCAGTAGTTGCAATACGAATTGGCATATACAACATTTTTCCTTTAGCTTTTGCTTCTTTTTGTGTTGCTTTAATACATGCAAAGATGTTTTCTTTTGTAAAGTCTTCCTCTGATAATTCTGCAATTTTAGATTTAAATACAGCTAAAGTATTAGGAATAGATTCATCTTTCATGAATTCTTTAGCTTCATCATCTAAGTTTAATTCATCTTCAAAGAATAATGATACTAATGGTACAATCTCTTTTCCATAAGATAATTGTTCATGATATACGGATACTAATTTTTTAATCCAATCTTCTGATTTATCACTTAAATCATATGCATTACTCAAATATGGTAAACATAATTCTACAACTTCTTCTAAACTTCTTTCTTTAATATATCTATTATTCACCCATGTCAATTTATCTTTATCAAACATAGAAGGAGACTTAGATAATCTTGTTTCACTAAATGCTTCAATTAATCCTTGATGATCAAAGATTTCTTGTTCACCTTCAGGAGACCATCCTAACAATGCCATAAAGTTAAACATTGCATCTGGTAAATATCCTTCTTCTTTATATTGAGATACAAATTGCATAATAGATTCATCACGTTTAGATAATTTCTTTCTATTTTCATTAACAATTAATGTCATATGACCATATGTAGGAGCATCCCATCCTAACATTTCATAGATCATTAATTGTTTAGGAGTATTACTTAAATGTTCTTCTCCTCTAAATACATGAGTAATATCCATAGTATGATCATCTATAACTACTGCAAAGTTATATGTAGGAATACCATTAGCTTTAATTAATACCCAATCTCCAATATCTTCAGATTCAAAAGAAACATGTCCTCTAATCATATCATCAAATTCATATGTTTTATTAGCAGGTACTTTAACTCTAATAGTATAAGGAATACCAGCTTCTTCTTTAGCCTTAACTTCTTCAGCAGTTAAACTACAACATTTACGATTATATCTAGGTGCTATTCCAGCAGCAACTTGTTTTTCATGTTCAGCATCTAATTCTTCACTTGTACAGAAACATTTATAAGCATATCCTTTTTCTAATAAGATATCGATATATTTTTTATAGATATCTAATCTCTCCATTTGTCTATATGGTGCATACTTAGGATTAGGATTTAAAGGTGATTCATCAGGAATAATACCTAACCAAGCTAAATTATCTAACTGACTAGCTTCTCCACCTTCAATATTTCTTTCAATATCAGTATCTTCTAATCTAAAAATAAAATCTCCACCATGATGTTTAGCATATAAATAATTAAATAACGCTGTTCTTGCTCCACCAATATGTAAATGTCCTGTAGGACTAGGAGCATATCTTACTCTTACTTTATCCATATTTATTACCCTCTCTTATTTAATAACACAACACTCTGAGAAACAATACCTTCTTTTCTACCTACAAAACCTAGTTTTTCCCCACGTGTAGCTTTAATATTCACTTGTGATATATCACAATGAAGAACTTTCGCAACATTTTCTCTCATCTTCATAATATGAGGAGCCATCTTAGGTTCTTCACACATAATAATACTATCAATATTACCTATCTCATAACCATTATCTACCATTAAATGATAAGTATGTTCTAATAAAAGCATTGAAGATATACCTTTATACTTAGGATCAGTATCAGGAAAATGTTTTCCTATATCTCCTAAAGCCATAGCTCCAATAATACTTTCAATAATTGCATGTAGTAACACATCAGCATCACTATGCCCTTTTAATCCCTTTTCATAAGGAATCTCAACACCACCTAATATAAGCTTTCTATCCTCAACTAATTGATGGATATCAATAGATTGCCCAATTCTCATCATAATATCACCTTCCGTACAATATTCTAACACAAAATCGATGAATATACAAAATATTACAAAACGAAAATAACTATACAATGAGATAGAGGTAATACAGCATATTCTACAATCCTATCAAACCATATTTTATCAAAATATGATTTTTCCCATATACTATTGCTTTATTCCTCACACAATAGTTAACTATATTTATCATAGCAAATAATCTTTATATTATTCAATAAAAGTTCAATTCGTTCAAACAACATTCACCTAAAAACAAAGTTATGACTTTCAATAAAAAAACACAATATCTTAAGATACTGTGTTAATAACATTTATATCATGATTTTTCCATGGACCATGTTTATAAAAAATAATAGATACTATTGTCCCAATAATCCATCCTATTGGCCATGCACACCATATACCAATTGCTCCTAAGAATCGAGAAAGAATAAATGCTAATATAACTCTTAAGATTAAATCTGTGAATGTAGCTGCCATGAATTCCTTCATTAATCCTGCCCCTCGAAGTATTCCATCTGTAACTAATTTTACTGATACAACCAAATAAAATGGTGCTAATATACGAATATACTGGATTCCTGTATTCAATGCAGTAGTAGATGGATTATCCATAAAGAAATTCACTAATATTTTACTAAACGGGAAATATAATAAAATAATAGGTATACATAATATCCATACTATTTTTGTTCCTGCTTTGAATCCTTCTTTTACTCGTGATAATTTATTTGCTCCTATATTTTGAGCTGTATAATTAGATATACCATTACCTAAAGTAGTAAACGAAGTAATAACTAAGTTATTAAGCTTTACACCAGCAGCATATCCTGCAATAACTCCTGAACCAAAACTATTTATAATCCCTTGAATAACAATATTACCAATAGAAATAAAACTTTGTTGTAATATACTTGGAATTGCCACTACTGCAATCTTCTTAAAAATAGGAAAAGAATAAATAGCTACCTTTCCTTCTGTCTTAATATAAGAAAGATGCTTAAATACCACTACAATAGATAAAATACAGCTAATTCCTTGACATAAGAAAGTAGCCCAGGCTACACCTGCAACTCCCATATGAAATTGAGTCACAAACCAAATATCAACTAAAATATTAGAAATAGATGATACTGCAAGAAATATAAAAGGTGTTTTAGAATCACCTAATGCTGAAAATATACCTGTCGCAATATTATAAAAAAATAAAAAAGGCAGCCCCAAAACATATATATCTAAATATAACTGAGAATCTGCAAAGATATTATCTGGTGTATGAATCAAAGAAAGCATTTCTCCACTAAAAAATATACCTATTAACATCAAAACTCCACATAATACAGCACTAGAAATCAAAGTTGTATAAACTGATGTCTTCATCTCATTGTACTTCTTAGCTCCAAATAACTGTGAAACAATAACAGAACATCCTATATTACAACCAAATGCAAAAGCAATAAAAATTAAAGTTATTTCATAACTATTTCCAACTGCCGCTAAAGCATTTTCCCCTACAAACTTACCAGCTACTAAACTATCTGCAATATTATATAACTGCTGAAATATAATACTACCAAACAATGGCAAACAGAACTTCCATAAAACATTTTCGGCTTTACCAACTGTTAAATCTTTATTCACTTCATAATCCCCCTTAATATTGATTTCCTTACCTGCAAGTATTATACTTTTTGTATAGAAATATGTAAAATATATATATGATATCATTAATATATCATATTGATATAAAGGAGTTTATCTAATGAATATTAACTATGAATACTATAAGATTTTCTACTTTGTCGCAAAATATAAAAACATCACAAAAGCTGCTACAATCCTTAATAATAATCAACCTAATATATCTAGAACTATTAAGCTATTAGAACATGAATTAGGTTGTCATCTGATTTCTCGTTCTAATCGAGGAATTACTTTAACTCCTGAAGGAGAAAAGCTATACACACATGTTAAACTTGCAGTAGAACAGCTACAAATAGCTGAAGATGAAATCATAAAAACCATAAATATGCAAAAAGGAAGTATTACAATAGGAGTAAGTGAAACTGCCTTACATATCATACTTCCTGTATTAAGTCTTTTTAAAAAGAAGCATCCTGATATTCATATACGTATTTTTAACCATTTAACAACTCAAGCATTAGATTCTATTAAGAATGGACACGTAGATTTTTCTATTCTAGCATCTCCATTAAAAGCTACTAAACCATTAAAGATTTATCCAATAATCAAATTTAAAGATATTTTAATAGGTGGTCCTTCTTTTTCACATATAAAAAAAATTTCATTAAAAGAGCTTTCTACATATCCTCTTATATGTTTAAAAGAAGACACTATGACTTTTAAATTCTATGAAGCTTTTTTTCATACTTATAATCTTATATTAAGACCTGAATTTGAAGCAACAACTACTGATCAGATTCTTCTTATGATTAAAAATGATTTAGGTATTGGTTTTATACCAGAAATCTATGTAAAAGAATTACTGGTAAAAAAGGAAGTTTATCAATTACCATTATTAGAATCTATTCCTAAAAGAGAAATATGTTTCATTGAAAATGAACAATATCCATTAAGTATAGCTTCTAAAGAATTTAAATCATTACTTATGAACTATTTTGAATCATGCTTTGAATAATTGTAAATCTAAATATATATGGTAAAATAAAATGAGAAAGTAGGAGATATAATGACATATAATTTTAATGATATATTAAATAGAAGAAATAATAGTTCTATGAAATGGGAAGCCCCATATATAAAGAAAAGATTTCATATAGATATAGATGATCATACTGAAATCTTTCCAATGTTTATTGCTGATATGGATTTTAAGATGGACATAAATGTTAAAAATAAATTACATTCATTAATTGAAGAACCTGATTTTGGATATTTTCATATCCAAGATAGCTTCTATCAAAGTATTATCAACTGGTATAAAGATATTCATTATTTAGATATTCATAAAAATTGGATTGTTCCTTCTATTGGTACTATATCTTCTTTACATCTAGCATGTGATATGATTGCAAGTGACAAGGAAATAGTCTTTATGACTCCTGTTTATGGTCCTTTTTTGAATTGTGCTAAGATAGGTCATCCTATAACTTTACCGTTATTGTTAGAAGATAACCGTTATATAATCGATTTTATAAATTTAGAAAAGATATTTAAGAATCATAATATTAAAGTCTTACTATTCTGTAATCCACATAATCCTGGTGGAAGGATATGGAGCAAAGAAGAACTTAAACAACTAGTATTATTATGTAAACAATATGATGTAACTATATTATCAGATGAAATCCATGGTGATTTTATTTTCAATAATCAAAAATATACTTCTTTATTAGAATTCCATGATATTTATGATTATATTATAGTTTCTACTTCTCCTAATAAAACATTTAATATTTCTGGTCTTTCTACTTCTTTTATATTATGTACCAACAAACAATTAAAAGAAGATTATGAATCTTATTTAAACAGATTACATATCACTCCTAATCGATTAGGCATCAATATGATTGAATATGTATATACATATGGAAAAGAATGGTATAAAGAACTCTTAAAAGTTATTCAATCAAACATAGACTATATCGTTAATACTGTAACTCTTTCTGGATGTACTGTTATGAAACCAGAAGGAGGATTTCTTGTATGGGTATATCTCAATAATGTTGATGATGTTGATCAGTTTATTTTAAAACTTGCGAAAGATACACATGTTTTACTTGAAACCGGTGCACGTTTTGTAGATAACTATCAAGGCTGGATACGTATAAATGCAGCTACTAGTCCTAATATTGTACAAGAAGCAATGAAGCGTTTTATTCAATTTTATAATACACATTATCAAAACTCCTAAAGGCTATTACTAACCTTATGGGGTTTTAACTTTATCTATTAAATTATTTTTTATAATTATAGTTACATTCTTTTAAAACATAATGTATAAGCTAAGAAAATGCTCTCAACTATATATAATTTATTTTATATTAATTCAACTATAAAGGTATTTGGCCAATTTTTTCCTGTAATTAAAAACAAATTTTTTGAAATGGCAGATACACCATTTAGAACACCTATATTCTTATTTTTCTTTTTTAAAAATGAGACAAGATTTCTAAAATCATACACAGATTCAACAATACCAGATTTATAATCAATCTTCAAAATATAATTCATATTCCATATATTAGCATAAATATAATTGTTATAATACTCTAGGTCATTTAAACCCACTATTTTCCTTTGTCGATATATTATGGGGATTTTCTCAATACAATGATATGTTTCATTATTCAATTTTTTTATAATATTACTACCATCTGAAATTAACAAATGTTTATTATCAAAACATATTCCCCAACCTTCCCCATCATAATCAAAAGTATCTATTATATCAAATGTAGCAGGATTCCTACATAAAGCAGTTTTCTCTCTCCATGTTAGTTGTATAATATATTTATTATTAAATACAATACCTTCTCCAAAATACTTTTTTTCTAATTTCTTACGTTGAAATATTTCTCCAGTGGTTAAATCAATCTTGGTAATATACGAACTATTATAATGACCTGAACTAACTATAAATTCATTATTATATTTTATAATACCCTGAGTGAAAATTTGTGAATTAAATGATACCATTTTTTTATATCATACTGCTTGTTACTTGCTCTAGATAATATAATTTTTTGAATCAAATTGTATACCATTCTCCTATTTTAGAGTAAATACAAGGTATTAATTACTATAAAATAATTCATAAAAATATTTCTTGTTATTGATTAAATAATTAAAAGTTCCATATTCTACCAAATAACCATTTTCTAAAACTAAAATTGTATCAAATTTTAACATAAAATCTTTGTTTAATTTGTGTGTATTCATTATACATCCTTGATCATTATCTAATAATTTCTGCTCAATTTCTTGCGCTACAGCATTGTCTAAATTAGATGTAGGTTCATCATACACAATAAATGGGGTATTTCTCAACAAGGCTATAGCAATACCTATTCTTTGTTTTTCACCTCCAGAAATATTATTACCATTTTCATTAATTAAAGTATCTAGTCCTCGAGGTAATGAATATACAAATTTTTCTAATCCAGACTTACTGATTACTTTTTTTAAGTCGGTATCACTTTCAATAAAAAACACAATACCTTCAAAATATTGTGTTCTAAATCAAATGAAAATACTTACAAGCATATTCTATTCCATCATTATCTATATTTTTAGTCACAAAATAAGCTACATCTTTTAACTCATCTATTGCATTACCCATCGCAATGGTAAAAGGGACTTGTTTTGCCATTGCGATATCATTTAAACCATCTCCAAAGAAAATAATATCCTCTATATTTCCTCCATCTAACTCTACAAGTTCTTTAACTCCTTTATATTTATCATCAGGTTCAAAAGCAAGATGTCCTTTAAAATATCTCATTATACGACTAGCATCAACTGTCTGTATCTTTTTTTCATCTTCTTTTTTTACTGCGATAAATATTTTATAAGCATCATACTTTGTATAATCAAATCCTTCATCAAGTAAAACTTTTAGATTCTCAAAATGATTAATATCCTGGTTTGCTAGCATATGAGATGAAGCATATACAACATTAACAGTAGGATCTGTCATATATGCAAAAGGTATCCCTTTTTTCAATAATTCTTCCGATAATTTTAATACTATTTCTTTATCTAATGGATAAATATGTTTAATTTCACCTCTATACATTAAACCATATCCTCCATCACTTACAATATTATCTATATTTAATTCTTTTGCGACAGGTAATACTGTTACCATCTGTCTTCCTGAAGCAATTGCAGTGATATGTCCATTCTCTTGTAATTTTTTTACTGCCTCTTTCGTAGATTCAGGTATATATTGCTTACCATCTTTTATATCTACTAATGTTCCATCTATATCAAAGAATATGTATTTCATCATAACACCACCTTTATTAGATTTTAACATACTTATGATTATAAATATATTTTTCTTCTATAAAAACATTGATGATATAATCATATTTTCATTTCATTACATTCATGTATTTGTTAAAATGTTAATAAGAGAGGAAGGATATTATGCTTAAAAAAATTAAAGAAATTATTGCAGAACAACTATGGTTAAAAACAAATAAAATCGAATTAGATTCTAAATTAGAAAGAAATCTTGGTGCTGATTCTTTAGATATGGTAGAAATAGTAAGTAGAATTGAAGATGAATTTTCTATTGAAATACCAGATGAAGAATTTTATAGTTGGAAAACTGTCAAAGATATTATGAATTATTTAGAAGAACATGTATAGGAGGAATAAAAATGTATTTTGATAATAAGATATTAGTTGGTAAATCTAATGAAGAAAGTATATATATTTATCCTAAAATGGCTAATAGACATGGATTAATAGCTGGAGCTACTGGAACTGGTAAAACAATCACTTTAAAAGTTTTAGCTGAATCATTTAGTGATGCTGGTGTACCTGTTTTCTTAGCTGATATTAAAGGAGACTTAGCTGCAACTTGTTTAGCTGGTACAATGAATGATAATATTTCTAAACGTATAGAAAACTTAAAATTAGAAAACTTTGATTTACATGCGTATCCTATTAATTTTTGGGATATTTATCAAAAAAATGGTTTACCACTAAGAACAACAATTTCAGAAATGGGACCTTTATTATTAAGTAGAATCTTAGGTTTAAATGATGTTCAATCTGATATATTAACTATTATTTTTAAGATTGCTGATGATGAAGGATTACTTTTATTAGATACTAAAGATTTAAAGAGTATGATTCAATATGTAGGTGATAATGTTAAAGAATATACTTTACAATACGGGAATATTGCTAAACAATCATTAGGAGCTATTGTTAGAGCTATAGTTGCATTAGAAGCTGAAGGTGGAGATAAATTTTTTGGAGAAACTGCTATTAATATTGCTGATTGGTTATGTAGAGATTATAATGGGAAAGGTATTATTTCTATCTTGGATTGTCAGCAGTTAATTTTAAACCCTACAATGTATTCTACATTTATGCTATGGTTATTGTCTGAATTATTTGAGACTTTACCAGAAGCTGGTGATTTAGATAGACCTAAGATGGTATTTTTCTTTGATGAAGCTCATTTATTGTTTGATAGTGCTTCTAAAAATTTATTAGATAAGATTGAACAAACAGTTAAATTAATCAGATCTAAAGGAGTAGGTATTTACTTTATTACTCAAAATCCTTCAGATATTCCTGATGGTGTATTAGGACAATTAGGAAACAAAATACAACATGCATTACATGCCTATACTCCAAAAGAACAAAAAGCTGCCAAAGCGGTAGCACAATCTTTTAGAGAAAATCCTGAATTAAATACATATGATACTCTATTAGAATTAGGGATTGGAGAAGCATTAGTCTCAGTATTAGATGAAAAAGGGGTTCCTAGTATTGTTAAAAA
>JAXJVS010000098.1:0-8932 GCA_036308445.1 Bacilli bacterium
GAGGAATTATCTCATATTGTAGAACGCTATACAATATTTGGCCGTGTAAAACCAGAACAAAAACAAATGCTTATACAGGCTTTACAACGTAATCGTCATATAACGGCAATGGTGGGAGATGGTGTTAATGATGTTTTAGCTTTAAAAGAAGCGGATTGTGGTATTGCTTTGGCATTAGGAAGTGATGCAGCAAGACAGGCAGCTCATGTTGTTTTACTAGATTCTAACTTTGCTTCAATGAAGGGGATAATTAAAGAGGGAAGAAGCATTATTGCAAATATTGAAAGAGTAAGTTCTTTATATCTTACGAAAACGATATATTCTACAATTCTTTCATTATTCTTTATTTTTTTAGATGCAAGTTATCCTTTTACACCATTACAATTAAGTTTAATGAGTAGTCTTGCGATTGGAATACCTAGTTTCTTTTTGACTTTAGAAAGTTCATCATTATTAAATGACGATGGCTTTTTCAAGCATGTCATAAAAATTTCTTTGCCATGTGCCTTGACTCAGATTATTTATACAATTATGATAAGATTTATAGGAATGATTTTTGATTTTAATGAAACAATGTTTTCAACATATTATTTTTTAACTACAGGCTTTATAAGTTTTATTGTTGTATTTATTGTATGTTTACCATTAAATAAACGACATATAATACTTATCAGTATTCTTATAACATTGTTTTGTTTAGTTATACTATTCATTCCATCGTTCTTTAATATATATCCAATATATCATTTAGAAATGATAGGAATTGTTCCATTATGCTTAAGTTCATTATTAGTCATGGGATTATTGAAGAGATTTATTTATGATTTGAATCTTAATATAAAGAGTCATTCTAAAGATTGATCTTTATATACTGATAGAATACAGTTAGATTTTTTGGCGTTATTGAGTTCTCTATCTGATAATGTAATAAATTCGTTAGGTGAGATGAGGGGATGGCAGATAATCATACCAATAATAGGATATAATTTATGTTCAGTAAATTTTGATAAATAGAATAGTAGGTTATTAATAATCATTTTTTCGTGAGTATTGAAGATAGTGATCAAAAGGCGGTTTTGCCTGAGTTTTAAAGATTGATTTGAATGTAATTGAAGGGTTTCGATGATTTTGGATGTTTCTTTTTGTAGGAATATATTTGAAGTTTTTTTGATGGGAAATTCAATAATGACACCAATTAATGAGTTTACGTTATTCGGTCGATTGAGTCTTTTAAAATAATGATAATAGAATTTATAATTCTTATCATTGAATAACAGTAAAAATGGATTAAGAACATCTTCTGATGAATATACTTCTAAAATATTTATTTCAGTATTCATTGCTGACCACCTCAAAAATATTTTAGTTATAAAATGTCGAAATCTGCTGAATAATATAAAAAAAGAGGAAAAACATAAAAAAGGAAGATATAAAGTGAAAAGAGTAAAAAAGAAATTTATTGTCATCATCAGTATAATACTTGTCTTTGTTGCCGTCTTTTGGTTTTTACGTCCTTCTTCAGTTATTGAGTTTAATGATATAAGTAGGAAGGTAGAGATAAATAGTATTATTGATTATTATCAATACATTGAAGAGGTTCATTATGGTAGTAAAGAAGATGTGGTTATAGATGATTCACAAGTAAAATTAAATACTTTAGGTAAATATAAAATTATATATTCTGTTGGTGATAAAAGCGCTGAATTAGAAATAGAAATAGTAGATACTGTTGCTCCTGAAGTATCTCTAAAGTCCAAAACAATAATATATGATTATGACTTAAGAGCTGAAGAATTGATTACTGAAATTAAAGATTCTACTCAAACTAAAGCATACTTCAAAAAGAACTATCGTTTTAATAAGAGTGGAGATCAAGAAGTTGTAGTGGTTGTAGAAGATGAAGGTAAAAATAAAACTGAAGCAACAACCACAGTAAAAGTTTTAGAAGAAGATAAAGAAGAACCAACTATTAAAACTGATGAATTAGAATTATATCTAGATAGTCAAACGAATTTAGATGAGAAACTAGAAATTAGCGACAATCAGGATCAAAATGTAAAAATTGAAATCAATGAAGAACAGCTAGATCGTACAAAAGAAGGAACATATAATATTGAAGTTACTGCTACTGATGCATCTGGTAATATAAATAAAAAGGAAGTTAAAGTTCATGTTAAAAAGCGTAAAGTCAGTAAAGATAAAGTTGTTTATCTGACTTTTGATGATGGACCATCTCGATATACTCCTCAAGTATTAGAAATATTAGAAAAATATAATGTGAAAGCGACTTTCTTTGTTACAGGGATGAATAAAGATTATTATTCATATATGAAAGAAGCTGTCAATCAAGGACATGCTATTGGGTTGCATACATATACTCATAGCTATAATAAAATCTATGCTTCTATTGAAGCATATTTTGAAGACTTAGAGAAAATTCAGAAATTGGTTGAAGAACAGACAGGAATGAAATCTACTCTTATTCGTTTTCCAGGTGGAAGTTCTAATACTGTTTCAAAAAAATATTGTAAAGGTATCATGAGTCAATTGGTTAAAATGGTAGAAGAAAAAGGTTATCGTTATTTTGACTGGAACTGTGAAAATGGTGATGGTTATAGTCAAATGGCAAAGAGGACAATGATAAAAAGAGCGACTTCTTCTAAAGCTAATCAGGTTATGATATTAATGCATGATGCTAATGGAAAGAAAGCAACTGTTGAAACTTTACCGAAAATTATTGAATATTATTTAAATAAAGGTTATCAGTTTAAGGTTATTGATGATTCTACACCAGATTTTCATCAAAGCGTTAATAATTAGCTAGGATATTGTCCTAGCTTTTTTCATATATTGAACTGGTGATAAAAATGCAAAAATACATAACTCATATGTTTTATTTGATTATTAGTCTTCTTTTCTATTATTTCTTTGTTAGATATTTTGTTATTGAGTATTTTCCTTTTTTGATTTCTATGATTATTGTTTTGTATATTATTTCTTTTTTAAAAAAGAAATTGTCTTGTTATAAATGGTTTGGATTTTTGCTTTTATTTATTTTGTATTTGCTTATTAGCTTGTTTGTTATTATTATCGTTTTTTATGGTTTAGAGACTATTTATCATTTTATTTTGAATTCTAAAGTATCTTATAACTTATATCTTCTTCCACAGTTAGAATCATTTATAAATATCTTTCAGTCTTATGGTATAGATCAATTATTTTTATCGGGTAATGAATTGATGAATTCATTATTTACGAAAGTTATAGATTATTGCTTATCTTTTTTATCACTCATTCCATCATTGTTTACTACTTATTTCATGGTTATTATATCTTCATTTGTTTTTTATATCTCTTATGATGAGTTAAAAACATATTTACTTACCTATATACCACAATATCGTATTACTCAGCTTATTCAATTGAAGAACATGATATTATATACATTACAAAGCTTATTCATAACTCAAATTCAATTGTTTATCATTATTTTTATTTGTCTTTTTATTGGTTTTTCAATATTAAGGTTAGATTATGCTTTTATTTTAGCAGTTTTTATTTCTTTTTTAGATGCTTTACCTTTCATTGGTATAGGTATTGGTATTATTCCTATGGTTTTATATTATTTGTTTTGTAAAAGCTATTTTAAAGCTTTATACTTATTTGTTTTATATTTATTTATACATGTTTTAAGAACTATCCTAGAAAATCATTTAATGAAAAATAAATTACATGTACCAACCTTTTTCATCTTTATTTCTTTCTTTCTACATCTAGAACTTTTTGGTTTTATTGGTATAGTTATATCACCTTTAACTCTATGTGTTATTCATTCTTTACTTGATAATTATAAACGAATCAAATAAAATAGGGGATAGAGGTGGAAAATATGGAAAAGAAATATTTCTTTTTTGATATAGATGGTACACTAACAATAAAAGAAACAGGAGAAGTTTTACCATCAGTTATAAAAACAATAAAAAAATTAAAAGAAAACGGTCATTTTGTATGTATTGCTACAGGACGTGCTTTTTATAAAACAAAAGATTTTGCTAAAAAGATTGGAATAGATTACATTGTCAGTAATGGTGGCTGTGCTCTTAGTAAAGATGGTCAACTTATTCAAAATGAACCATTGGATAGAACTAAAGCTTTAGCTTTATGCCATCAGGCTAAGGAGTTAGGTTTTGGTGTATTGGTAGCTGTTGATGATAGTATTGATGTTGTCATGATTGATGAATTGTTTATTCAACAGGTTGGCTATCGTAAGGAACCAACAAGATATTTTTATGATAGTCGTTTAAAATATGATGATTTAAAAGATATATATAAGGTGTATGTTGCAGTAAGTCGTGAAGATGAACATTTATTGACTACTAAAGATGATTTAGGATATATTCGTTTTGTTGATTCTTATTTAACTTTTCAGCATGATGAAAAAGATAAAGGAATTATAAGAATGATAGATTATATTGGTGGCAATAAGGAAGATGTCGTGGTATTTGGTGATGATTATAATGATTTAGTCATGTTTAAAGATGATTGGACTTGTATTGCGATGGGAAATGCCTGTGATGAATTGAAAGATGTTGCTGATTTTGTAACGAAAGAAAATAAAGATGATGGTATTGAATATGCTTGTCAGCATTTTGGATGGATTGATTAAAAATAATTTTGTATACAATTATACAACAGTATGATATAATACTAATTAACATTATTTGTAAAGGAGTGGTACTATGAGTCGAATTCAAGATTTATTTAATAAATCTTTAAATGAAAATAAGATAGACAATGAACTGTATACAACCTATTCAGTTAAAAAAGGACTTCGAAATGAGGATGGAACAGGTGTTTTAGTAGGATTAACAAAGATTAGTGATGTTGTAGGATATAAAAAAGAGAATGGGAAAAAAGTAGATGATTATGGTAAACTTTATTATCGTGGTATTGATGTTAAAGATATTATTAATGCTGATAGAAAAAATAAGAGATATTTATTTGAAGAAGTCTGTTTCTTGATTTTATTTGGTTATTTACCTAATGAAGAAGAATTTGAAGTTTTCAAAAAATTATTAAGTGATAGCTATGAATTACCAGAACATTATTTACAAACAAATATAATGAATATACCAGCCATAAATTTAATGAATAAATTACAGCGTGGTATTTTGATGTTATACAGTTATGATGATGATCCAGATAATATAGGAATAGAAGAAACTTTAGAAAAAGGTATTAACTTAATTGCTAAAATACCAGCAATCATGTGTTATTCTTATCAGACAAAGATACATTTCTTTGAAAATCAAAGTTTAGTTATTCATCATATTAATAAAGAAAATAGTTTTGCAGAACAAATTCTTTCTTTATTAAGACCTGATGGTAAGTTCAGTGAGAAGGAAGCAGAAGTTTTAGATGTTTCTTTAGTTTTACATGCTGACCATGGTGGAGGAAACAATTCTACTTTTACGAGTGTTGTTATTTCTTCTACTGGTACTGATTTATATAGTGCTATTGCTGGTTCTATTGGTTCTTTAAAAGGACCTAGACATGGTGGTGCTAATTTAGCTGTAAAGAATCAAATGGAAAAAGTCATCGCTGAAATTGGTGTAGATGCGACTGATAACCAAATTAGAGAAATCATATGTAGAATCTTAGATAAGCAGTTTAATGATAATAGTGGACTTGTATATGGAATAGGACATGCGGTTTATACAATTAGTGATCCACGTAGTGAAATTCTAGCTGAAAAATGTAAAGAATTAGCTGAAGAAAAGAATCGTTTGGATGAATATGATTTCTATAATCGTTTTGCTTCTATTGCTATTGAAGAAATATATGAACGTAAAGGTATAAGAGTATGTACTAATGTTGATTTCTATAGTGGTCTTGTTTATGATATGTTAAATATTCCTAGTGATTTATATACGGCTCTATTTGTAGCTGGAAGAACAGTGGGATGGATTACTCATATTATTGAAAATAAACTTTATTCTAATCGTATTATTAGACCTGCAACTAAATATGTTGGTGGTATAAAAGATTATCAGGAATTTGAAGATAGATAAAAAAAGGATATGTGACTATCCTTTTTTTGTTTTTTCATAAATGATTTTTAATCCTTTGAAAGTTAAATCAGCATCATGGATATCAATACTATCAGTCTCATTAGCAATAATTCTACCTAAACCACCAGTAGAAATAACTTTCATATTTTTACCATATTCTTCTTTTAATTTTTTAATAATATATTCTGTTTGTCCAATATAACCATAGACAATTCCTGCTTGCATGCTTTTTACTGTATTTTTAGCAATAATCTTATCTGGTTTAGTAATTTCGATTTCTGGTAATTTTGCTGCTTGAGAAGATAAAGCATTAGCACAAATACCAATACCTGGGGCAGTAGCACCGCCAATAAATTCACCTTTTTCAGTGACAACATCATAAGTTGTTGCAGTTCCAAAATCGATAATGATACATGGACCACCATATGTATAATAAGCACCAGCAGCATCTACTAAACGATCAGCCCCCAATGATGAAGGATTATCTATTCTAATAGAAATACCAGTTCTGATGCCTGGTCCAACCATAATTGGTTCTTTATGTAAATATTTCTTTATGCAGCTAGTAAAAGAATAATTGATTTTAGGTACAACACTAGAAATAATAATATCCTGAATATCTTCTTCTTTATAATTAGCAGCGTTTAAGAAAGATAAAAGCATAAAACCATATTCATCAGAAGTTCTTTGAAACTTCGTTGTAAGACGATATGTTCCTTTAAGAATATTTTCATCATATAAACCCATAGTAATATTTGTATTACCAATATCAATAACTAATAACATTAATCTTCACACTCCATTAATTCATTTAAAATAATATAAGCTAAATCAGATTTCTTCATCAATTCTAATTGTTTTTGATGATCTTTAAATAATAAAGTAACAACATTAGTATCACCTTGAAAACCAGCACCTTCAGTCTTTAAATGATTTGCTACTAACATATCACAATTCTTATTCATTAATTTTTTAGTCGCATTTTCAATTAAGTCTTGGGTTTCCATTGCAAAACCACAAATTTTCTGATGAGTTTTATGTTTTCCTAGATATGCAAGTATATCATTATTTTTCTTTAACTCTAAAGTCATAGTAGAATCATGCTTCTTGATTTTTTCTTGTTCATAATGGATAGGTGAATAATCTCCAACAGCAGCAGCTTTGATAACATAATCCTGTTCATCAAATAATTGTTGACATTGATTGAACATATCATCAGCAGATAAAATATCTATTGTATTAACACCCATAGGTTTCTTTAAAGCCGTTGGACCACTAATCAATGTAACATCTGCCCCTAAATGAAATGCTGCTTTAGCAATCGCATATCCCATCTTACCACTAGAATGATTAGTAATATATCTTACTGGATCAATTGATTCAATTGTAGGACCAGCAGTTACTAATACTTTTTTCCCTTTTAATGGTTTAGGTGATAATGCATATTCAATCATATCAATGATAATATCCTGACTTGGTAATTTACCTTTACCTACATCTCCACAAGCTAATAATCCATTATCTGGTTCAATAAAAATCATTCCTAAATCTTTACATTTATTAATATTCTCAGTTGTTATTGGATTTTCATACATATGTACATTCATTGCTGGAGCAATAAGTTTAGGACAAGTAGCAGCTAAAAAAGCAGCTGTTAACATACTATCAGCAATGCCATGAGCAACTTTGGCAATTGTATTTGCACTTGCTGGTACAATAATAAATAAATCAGCATTTTTTACTATATCAATATGAGTGATAACTTCAGGATCATCATCAAAAATATCAACGTATACTTTCTTTTTTGTTAGTGATTGAATAGATAGGGGAGTCACAAATCTTGTGGCAGCCTCACTCATAATGACTTCTAGATCATAATTCATCTTATTTAAATCACTAATTAACTGAATTGCTTTAAAAGCAGCAATACTACCCGTAATTCCAATAACAATTTTTTTTTTCATGTTTTCCTCCTATTTAACAACCTTTACTAGTACTTTACATACAGCGACAGAAATCATACTTCCTACAATAGCTTCTAATAAACCTTGAGTTGTAATAATACCAATAATATAAGGAAGTAATTCTTCTAAAGACATTCCAAGAGTTTGAGCATAGGTAGAACCAAATATAAAATAAATTCCACTCATAACTAAAATCGTATTTGTTATAGCTCCTAGAAAAGATCCTATTGCCATTGCTGATATTTCATGTTTCTCTTTTAAGCTATCATAAATAAAACCAGCTACATAACCAATACATACTCTTGGTACAATAGCTACAATAGCACTTAAAAAAGAACCACTTATAAATGGTGAAAAGATAAATGAAGTCGCAGTTGGCTGCATAGTTGCAGTTAATAAACTACATAATCCAAATACGAATCCAATTATAGCTCCTTTATCTTTTCCTAGTACAATTCCAGCAATAATGACAGGAATATGCAAAGTCGTAGCTCTTAATGGACCAATAGGGATAAACCCTAGAAACGGTACATTAGTCATTAAGATCTCTATCGCTATAAATAGCGATAATAAAGTTAGGTTCTTTGTTTTACTTTTATTCATTTTTTCCTCCACTGTCGTTTGTTTACCAATACAACGTAAATATATTTCTGTTATTAAAAGATAAACTGTTGATGCTTAAAAAGTCATCACAAATATTTGCCACCTAATAACGAAATCATTATAATGAAAAATGAATAAGAATACAAGTGTAATAGAGAAAATTCAAAAAAAACGAATTTTCATAATGAAAACGCTTCCATTTTGGAAAAAGCTATGCTATAATAAGAGTGTAAAGAAAGGAGTGTTGTAAATGATGAAAAATAGAAATAAATTTACTCCTTTAAACTTAAGAAA
>JAXJVS010000099.1:0-1901 GCA_036308445.1 Bacilli bacterium
CTTTTAAATTTTCTTAATTCATCTTCTCCACTTTCTTGGCAAATTCCAAATCTAGAAGCTCCACTAACAGCTCCTGCAGCTATCACCATAGAGAATAGAGATAATAATTTAAACACCTTATACTTCATACTTTCTGATACCAGCTATAATTAATATCGATATAACTAACAAGAGATAACTAAATATTGATCTGTAACTACCAATACTTGATAGAACAATATATATACAAAGATTCATCATAGATATTGCTTTATATAATTCATGTTCCTTTTGATTTAATTTCCTATTATGCACTGGAACATATATGATAAACACTAATACAGAAAATAATGCTATATAATTATTCATCTTTTCGTAAACAGAACAAGTTAAAAGATATACTATAAAAATAATAACATACAATCCAATACAGTGCAGATGAGTATCACAATGATATCCTCCACTAAATTTTCTCATATAATAAAAACCTAGCGAATATATCAATCCTTCTATCAATCTACCCGATATCAACGATAATGCAAATATAAATGTAAGGCTAATAACTGTAGATAATATGGTTTCAACACCGTATCGATGGATTTCTATAGATTCTTCCAACACTCCCAATTCATTCATATATCTTGTTATTTTATCAGACATAGCTCGTATCATTTATCTCACCTCCTCATTTCATTTTACTTATGAAAGTTACTTTATCAACTGATAGAGGACGATTCGTTATAATCGAGGATAAAACGTATATAAATAACACTATCAGCTATGCCAATAGTGTTATTTGTAAAGTAAATTCAGTATTTTTTAACGATGTTTCCATCACACCATTATATTTATTACAAATTCTTTTTATACTCTTTATTCCAAAACCATGATCTGTTATATTCTTTTTCGTCAGCATCTCTTTGTTCTCAGTAGAATTCTTAATAGAAATATATATATATGCTTCTTCTTGTATAATCTTTATTTGAATATTTCCATTTTCAATATTATAATCTATCGCATTATCTAATGCATTAGATAACAAATCATTAATATCACAATCATTGATAAATATTTCTTTTTTTAAAGAAACTTCAAATTCTACATTTAGATTATGAGAATAAGCTTTCATGATTTTATTATTCAAAATCATATTAACAATTTCATTATCTGTTTGGATTAAAACAGGAACTTTATTTATGTTTTCTTGTTTATCATCTATAAACTTTGATAATTTAGTGTATTCATGATTCTTAATATAATATCCCAACATTTCATATACATGTTTAATATCATGTTTGGTTATTTTAACCTCATTATATAAATTTTTAATGATTTCATCACTTTCTTTTATATATTTTAATTTTTCATATTCTTGTTTTGTTTGATATAAATCAGATATATATATGAGCATGAATAATACTAACAAAATGATTAATATTAAAAATATAAGAGTAAGTTTTAATTCTTGATAGTCGTTTAAGAAAAATAAATATAGCTGAATAAAATTAGAAATAATAAACTGCAGCATAATCATTATTAAAGATAAAAACATATAGATTTTAGTATTATATACAATCTTTCTTTTACGTAGTAAATAAATTATAAATAAAGCCATAATAATATAAAAACTTTTACTTGATATTATTAAAGCCATTCGATTTTCAAATATAATGACAGCAAACACATTAGATAATGCACTCACTAATGTTTCGGTACACACATATAAAAATATCTCTCTAATATCATTTTCTACAAAAATATAAGATATCAATACATTAACGAAAATAATAATAGAAGTCAGAAACAAATCATAAATACTTATATAATTAGATAAAGTTATAATAAAAGTAGAAGATATGAATAAAGATATAAAATATAACGACTTCTTTTTCTTTATATCCATTACTGATACTAAAAAAGAA
>JAXJVS010000100.1:0-4343 GCA_036308445.1 Bacilli bacterium
GTAGCTTTAGCAAGTGCTATGTCAACTGCTTCTATTCCTGCAATATCTAGTGCCTGGGCATTAAAAGACAGAAAAAATACTATTAAACATATTAAATCAGGAATAAATATTACAATGTTAGTACTTATTCCAGCATCAGTTGGAATGTCTGTATTAGCATATCCAATCATGGGATTACTTTTTCCACAAAAAGAAACTATAGCTATAGCTACAGCCTTACTAACATTTGGTACACCAGCTATTGTATTCTATGGATTGTCAACAATTTCTAACGGTATTTTACAAGCTATTGGTGAAGTTCAGATTCCTTTAAAAAATTCTGCTATTGCACTCGTTTGTCATATTATCTTAGTTGCTTTCTTATTATTTGTAACACCTTTAGGCTTATATTCATTAATCATTGGTAACTGTACATATGCTTTACAAGTTAGTATCATGAATCAAAAAGCTTTAAAACGAAAATTACATTACAAGCAAGAAATAAAACGTACGTATATTTTACCTTTATTAGCAGCTATTATTATGGGAGCAGTTGTTTATGGAATTTATGAGTTATTTTTTATTTTTACAAGATCTGTATTTATTCCATTAATAATAGCAATTGTTGTTGGTATTATTGTTTACTTTGTTATTATATTCTTCATGTATTCTGATCATCCTGATTTATTAAATGATATTCCTTATGCAAATAGAATTATCGCAAAAATAAAAAGAAAATAAAATATAAAAAAACAGAATCTCATTTTATGAAATTCTGTTTTTTATTTCAAAATACATTCATCTACATTATCATTTTAAATTTTTCTTTTATTTAAAACATATAATAATTCTGCCATAAGAGCTTCCTTTGGAAACAAATTCATAAATTTATCTACTGGAATGATTTCATTTTCTGGATATAATAACTGATGATAAAATCTGCCTATCATTCCTTTTTTATTAACATCTTTAAAATTATCAAAAAAATCTTCCGAAGAACCTAATGTTACAAACTTAAAGTCAGATTTCGCATATTTAGCATAATCCTCCAACAAATCATTCACAAAAATCTCGAAATGATAAATATAAGATTCATCTCTCTGTGATATATTCCCTAACCAATCTAATACAGTATAGAGATAATCCTTTAACGATAAGTTTTTGTTTATATGTTCTTCGATTATCTTATCAGTCAATAATGAGTCATCATCTCTACGAGTATTGTAACGTATCTTTCTTTCAAGATATGATACACAATCATAATAATACTCAAATACTTGAGATTCATATGGATAAAAAGTATAAATACATCCTTCTAAATGATGAAAATACTTTTTAGCACTCTGATATCCCAATCTCCTATTTCTATCCAATGTTTCTCTAGAAAAATCCATAAAAGCTCCTAAATCAACCGATGTATTAGTATAAAGAACTTTAGGTTTATAATAATAATGGGGATGAGAGGGTTTTGTTTTCATATCAACAACAATAACTTCATCAGCACCCATATCAAAGGCTAAATCAATAGGTAAATTATCATAATACCCACCATCTATATAGGATTGACCGTTAAATGTATGAACAGGAAAAGCAGGAAAACAAGATGCACTAGCAATTAAATAATCAAAAATATGTTCTTTTTTCATTTCTCGTTTAGTAATAAACAATGGCTTTAAACTAGGAAATTGTACTGTACATAAGCCAAAATCTATAGATGAAGATAGTAATTTTTCTTCATCTAATAATGATTTAATAACTTGTTTTAACGGCGTAATATCAGCCCCCTTTTCTTTAATATAATTCTTAAAAAAGGAAGCAACAAGATTAGATTGATCTAACATCTTATCAATCTCCAAAAAAGAAAAATCATCACTAAATCCGCCAGCAAAAACAGTATTAATATCCATCTCATCCCATAGTTTTAATAATGCCTCAAAATCCTGTTGAGCTAATAAACAACCATTTAAAGCTCCAATAGAAGTTCCAGTAATAATCGAATACTCTATTCCTATCTCTTTTAAAGCAGTTACAAAGCCTACTTCATAAGCACCTTTAGATCCGCCACCAGCTAATACTAAAGCCCTTTTCAATACAATTCCTCCTTAACGACCACTTTGTTTAATCATATGAGCATATTCTTTTAAACATTCATCAAACTTTTCAAAAGAAGTAATACGCCATTCCCAGTTTGGAGAACCAATTTCACCAGGGACATTAAAACGACAATCATTATCTTTACCCATCATATCCCAAAGCGGAATAATAACTTTAGAAGCTTTTGTATCTAAACAATAATGAATAATTTTCTGATACATCTCTTTTTCATCATAATCTTCTAATAACTCGTCTAATTCTTTTTTTGTCTTTTTATCTATTCCTTTTAACCAACCCACAAGTGTATCATTATCATGAGTACCACTATAAACTACAACTTTAGACATATCAAAATCTTCTTTAAAATGGAACTGGAATACAAACATCCCTTCTAAATGATAATGATCTCTTAATTCATAAACCTCATCTCTTAATTCTCCTAAATCTTCAGCCAAGATTTTTAGATGAGGTAACTTTTCGTATAAAGTATCAAATAAATCATAACCAGGAGCTTCAATCCATTTTCCAACAACTGCTGTAGGTTCGCTAGCCGGTATTTTCCAGAAAGTATCAAACGCTCTAAAATGATCTATACGAATAATATCATAGATAGTAGAAGCATATCCTAAGCGTTCTACCCAAAAATCAAAATGATGTTCTTTCATATAATCCCAATCATAAATTGGATTGCCCCATCTTTGACCAAATTTACTAAAATAATCAGGTGGTACACCTGCAATAAAAGAAGGTGTTCCATCTTCTTCTAATAAGAAATTTTCTTGATTAACCCATACATCTACCGAATCTAACCCAACATAGATAGGCATATCTCCCAAAATAATGACATCCTTACTATTGGCATAGGCTTTTAATTTTTTCCATTGCTTAATAAACTGATATTGTAAGAAAATCTGATATTTAATTTCTTCCTGAAAAATGGTCAAATCAAATGTAGATTTCTTAAAATAATTTTTATATTCTTCATTCCATTCTAACCATGACACATTATGATTATGCAATTTAAAAACTTTAAATACAGCATACTGATAAACCCATTTTTCTTTCGCAAACGTTTTATACTCTTCGTTAGGTTCAAAACGTGAAAAAGCTTTTCTATATAACTCTTCTTTTTTTGCTCTTACAGCATCATAAGCAACAAATGGTAAAGTATCATTAAAATAAGTCACTTCGCTCTCTTTTAACAATCCTTCTTTTACGAATTCATCTAGACTTAAATAAATTTCATCTCCAGCCTTACTTGATAAAGGCTGATATGGTGAATTTCCATAACTTAAAGGATGCAATGGCAATATCTGCCAGATATGAATATGAGCCTCATGTAATTTATCAATTAATTTATATGCATTTTCTCCTAAATCTCCCACTCCATATTTATTAGGTAATGAAGAAATAGGGAATAAAATTCCTGCTTCTTTTTTCATAAAATCTCTCCTACTAATAACCTAAATTATCTTCAATAATAATAATATTAATTCGATTTGGTATTCTTTGATATGCTAGTTTAACATAACTGCAACAAATTCTATCAGCACTTAAGCAATCCTGACATCTTCCTTTCAAAGTACAAGGTGTTTGTTTGTTCAAACGAATTGCATTTGCAGGTGCTGCAATATTTTTAATTCTTTCAATTGCACTTGCTTCACTCTCACAAATTTTATTTAATCCTGCAATCACAATAACTTCATCTGGTCCATAAATCATTGGGGCAACACGATTCCCTGTTCCATCAACATTGTATAAACAGCCATCAACAGTTAAAGCATTTGTGCTTGTTAGAAATAAATCAGCGCTAAATCCTGCTCTAAAACGTTTCTTTAATTCATCAGGGCTAATTCCCGGTTCATAACGATCAATAAATTGAACATCACTTTGTCTAATCAAATCAATAACTCCTAATTTATCTAAAGTCATTGAACCTCCAACTGCAACACTTTTAGAATCAACTAAAATGTTTTTAAGATAAGTATATAATTCATTTTTATCTTTTACAAACATTAAAGTCATGTTGTTTTTTGAAAAAGCATTAATCATTTCTTTTTCTTTAAGTCTTAATAATTTTTCTAAATTTTGTTCCATAGATCCTCCTAAATAATTAAACATCCAATATTATATATTATAAACGAAACTATATAAGCCATTGTAGTCTGAAATAAAGCTGTTGCAATAGCCTGTACCCAAGAATTAAGTTCTCTCTTTGTAGCAGCAAAAGCAGCAATACAAGGCATATATAATACCGTAAATACCAAGAA
>JAXJVS010000101.1:0-13368 GCA_036308445.1 Bacilli bacterium
ATATTGAATAGGATATTCGTTGGTATATTGAAAATAAATGATATTTTCTTTTTGTAAATGAAAAACATCGTTATATTGTTCTTCTTGTATCTTTATAATCTTATATTCTGGTAATGCCTTTCTCAGCCCTTCTAACATTTGCATACATCTATCCACTCCTTATAGTTAGAATATTCTTCTAATTCTTTTATATTCAATTGAATTGCTGAATTAGAACTTCCACAAGCAGGATACACATATTCATACTGCTTTAAAGAATCATCTAGATACACATCTATACCATCATTAATACCAAAAGGACATACACCCCCAGCTCCATGTCCAATAATTGTTTCAATATCATTAAAAGGAATCATCTTTGCTTTTTTATGAAAAGTTTTCTTATACTTAGAATTATCTATCTTCATATTACCAGCTGTTACAATCAATATTGGTTGTTCTCCTACTAAGAAAGATAATGTTTTAGCAATTAATGCTTCTTCACAATTTAATGCTTTTGCAGCTAATTCTACTGTTGCACTAGATACTTCAAATTCTAATATATCATTTTCTCTATGAAATTGTTTAAAATATTCTTTTACTTTTTCTATTGCCATATTACCATTCCTCATTATTAAATATTACTTCTTTTATTTTTGATATTACACCTTGTTGTTGATTAGATAATGTTATATCATATGCTATTTCTTTAATTGGTTCTACTGCATTCGCCATAGCATATCCATATTTTACACTTTGTAATAATTCATAATCATTCATCTGATCACCAAATGCCATACATTCATCAGGTGAAATATCATAGATATGCTGTAAGAATTTTATTCCTATCCCTTTATTTATTGTTTTATTTTGAACATCCATCCAAGTATTACCAGCTGTAACAACTTTTACTCTTTCTGGTAATAAATCCTTAACTTGTTCCAAATATTTATCTATTGTCTCATTATCATCATAAATCGCAATCTTTATAATATCATCATCTATCTCATTAAAAGAATTGATAAAAGAATAATTGCAATAATATGTCTTTATTATATCTTTCTTATCAAAATCTTTCGATAAAGCATATGCACCTTTTTTTCCACATACAACCGTAAACAACGAAAACTGATTTATAACATTTAGTATATCCTTAACATCTTGTTTATTAATCACATCACAATATAATTCAGTGGTTCCCGCTGCTATATAACTGCCATTTTCTGCAATAAAATACATATCTTCACTCATTGGTAAAAACTTTTGATACAGGCGATAATATTGATTACCACTAGCTATTACAAATTTTATTCCTTTATCTTTTAATCTAAAATATATATCTAGAAACTCTATGTCAAACTTCTTTTCATCATCTAAGAATGTACCATCCATATCTGTTGCAATCATCTTAATCATGCTATCACCTCTTTGGCAGTATTATAGCACAATCAAAATAAAAAAGAAGCTAAGATTAAATTGAAATCAAAATCTAAAAGAAAGTATAAATTACTAAATATATTGTATTTCATAAATATATAAAAACTATGAAAACAACTTATATTTTTATTTTTTATCTTTATTGCACTAGATATATCTTTCATGTATAATAGGTATGCTTAAAAAGAGGTGAAAATATGAGAGATTTTTGGTATGAATTAAAACATGTATGTAAACAGTCAGGAGCTAGATATGGTATTTTACACACTCCTCATGGAGATGTAGAAACACCAATGTTTATGCCTGTTGGTACTCTTGCGACTGTTAAGGGAATTTCTCCTGAACAGTTAAAAGAAATGAATAGTCAAGTTATTCTTGCGAATACTTATCATTTATGGTTAAGACCTGGTGAAGATGTTGTAAAACAAGCTGGAGGATTACATAAGTTTATGAACTATGATGGTCCTATGTTAACTGATAGTGGTGGATTCCAAGTTTTTTCTTTAGGAAAGACTAGAAAGATTGAGGAAGAAGGTGTTACTTTCAAAAGTATTGTTGATGGTAAAAAGTTATTCTTATCACCAGAAAAAGCTATTCAGATTCAAAATGATTTAGGAGCAGATATGATTATGTCTTTTGATGAATGTCCTCCTTATCCTGCAACATATGAATATATGAAAAACAGTGTCGAAAGAACAATACGTTGGGCAAAACGTGGTAAAGAAGCTCATAAAAATGATAAACAAGCTTTATTTGGTATTGTTCAAGGTGGTGAATATCCAGATTTAAGAGAAATGTGTGCTAAAGAATTAGTGAAATTGGATTTCCCTGGTTATTCTATCGGTGGTACTAGTGTAGGTGAACCTAAAGATGTTATGTATAAGATGATTGATGATGCTGTTCAATGGCTACCTGAAGATAAACCTAGATACTTAATGGGAGTTGGTAATCCTATTGATTTAATTGAAGCTGCAATTAGAGGTATTGATATGTATGATTGTGTTTTACCTACCAGAGTTGCTAGACATGGAGCTTTAATGACTCATCAAGGACGTATGAATATTAATAATGAAAAGTATAAATATGATTTTACTCCTATTGATGATAAATGTAATTGTTATACTTGTAGAAATTATACAAGAGCTTACTTAAGACATTTACATAAATGTGATGAAATATTTGGAAAGAGTTTACTTTCTATCCATAATGTTGCATTCTTATTAAAATTATCTGAAGATATAAGAACTGCAATTAAAGAAGATCGTCTTTTAGATTTTAAAGAAGAATTCTTAAATGAATATGGTAGAGATGTATATAAGAGGGCATTCTAATGAAAGTAAGTGATTTTGATTTTGAATTACCAGAAGAATTAATTGCACAAACACCATTACAAAAAAGAGATACTTCTCGTTTTATGGTATTAAATAGAGAAAAACACACAATTGAAGATAAACATTTCTATGATATTTTAGATTATCTAAATCCTGGTGATATTTTAGTAAGAAATAATACTAAAGTTATTCCTGCTAGATTATTTGGGATTAAAGAAGAAACTAATGGTCATGTGGAAGTTTTATTATTGAAAGATAAAGGTAATGATATATGGGAATGTTTAGTTGGTAATGCTAAGATTGTTAAGTTGGATACTGTTATTACTTTTGGTGATGGTTCTTTAAAAGCTAAATGTGTTGAAATTAAAGATGAAGGTATTCGTTTATTTAAAATGATTTATGAAGGTATTTTCTTTGAAGTTCTTGATAAACTTGGTATTATGCCTTTACCTCCATATATTAAAGAAAAATTAGAAGATAAAGACAGATATCAGACAGTATATGCTAAAATAGAGGGAAGTGCTGCAGCCCCTACTGCTGGATTACACTTTACTGATGAAATAAATCAAAAGATTAAAGATATGGGTGTAGAAATCTTAGATGTCACTTTACATGTAGGATTAGGAACTTTTAGACCTGTAAAAGTTGATGATATTAATGATCATCATATGCATAGTGAGTTCTATATGATTAGTGAAACAGTTGCTGACAAGTTAAATGAAGCTAAGAAACAAGGTAGAAGAATTATTAGTGTTGGTACAACTTCTACAAGAACATTAGAAGCTAACTATAAGAAATATGGTATGTTTAAAGCAACAAATGAAAATACTGATATTTTTATTTATCCAGGATATAAATTTGAAGCTATTGACGCTTTAATTACGAATTTCCATCTTCCTAAATCAACTTTATTAATGTTAATTAGTGCTTTTGCAACTAAGGAATTTGTATTTGAAGCTTATCATCATGCAGTTGAAGAAAAATACCGTTTCTTCTCTTTTGGTGATAGTATGATGATTATTTAATGAAAATTAATTATGATTTAAAGTTGAAGGAAGAATTAGAAAAGATAGGTAATACAAGACCTAAGCTTTTATTACATGTTTGTTGTGGTCCATGTAGCAGTAATGTCATCAAAGAATTATGTGAATATTTTGATATGACTTTATATTATTCTAATTCTAATATTTATCCTAATGAAGAATATATAAGAAGAAGAGATGAATTAATATCTTTTATAGAAAGATTTAATCATGATCATCATCAGAATATTCAAGTCATAGAAGATAAATATAATCATGAAGAATGGTTATCTAATGAATATCCATTAAAGGATTTACCTGAAGGAAGTATAAGATGTAGACTATGTTATAGTATGCGTATGAGAAGAGCTTATGACTATGCTTATATTCATCATTTTGATTATTGGACAACTGTACTTAGTGTATCTCCACACAAGAACAGTCAATGGATTAATGAAATAGGTCAACAATGGCAAAAGAATCATTTAAAATTCTTATATGCAGACTTTAAGAAGAACAATGGATATTTAAAATCTACTCAAATGACTAAAGAATACGACATGTATAGACAAAACTATTGTGGTTGTGAATTTAGTTATAGAGAAATGTTAGAAAGAGAAGAAAAAAGAGCGGAAATGAAATAATTTCTGCTTTTTTTAATCTTTAGTTTCTTTTAATAAAAAATCAATATTTATATGTTTAATACCTTCTTGACTAAAATCAAACTCATCTAAAGACACACCATATTTAGGAAAATTATCTTTAACTAAAGAGTAAACTCCAAATTCTCTTTCTATTGCTTCTGTACTTGCAAGTAAGTAAGATACTTGAATATATATTTTCTCCCTCTTTAGTCTTTCCTACTCATACCTTATATCCTCCTCTCAATAATTCTATATATACAATATTTACTAATAATAACTTTATATCTTTGATGTTGTTTCTATATATAGTTTCTTTAATACTGTGATCAGCAATATAATACTTCACATTTACAGCCAAAACTTTTTCCCTTCGATATCTAAACGTTTAACTCTACTCAATTATATAAATCTTGAAGCTATAGATGAGAGGCAGTTTCATCATATCGTAATTGACCTAAATAAGGCATCCCACCTAAAATCAGATCCTTTTTAAATCCCTCACTTACTGTATGATCAGGATAAATAAGTTTATATTGCTTATGAATTTCTGAAAAGAGAACAGATAAATTACAAACTCCACATATCTTCCTGCCAAATATGTAGAAAGTTCTCCGGATCAAAATTTAGCATTAGAACCAGTAATATAAATATCAAAATCTCATTCTACTCTAAAACAATTTATACATTTTTCCCATTCCTTAACCATCAAAAACTCTGTCTTTTATTTTATACTTTTTTCTTATTTAAGAATAATATTGCTAATAAGCTTATTAAACCTTAAAAGTACCTATAAATATTGAAAAAATAATATAAATAGATATTGTGTTTCAATTTTCTCCTATAACATCCATTTTAACAATACTATGTATATCTTTCTCTTTGTAAAATATACAAAATGCATTAATCATATTATTTTAATTTCTTCAATAATTAGACAAAAGGCATGAAATTGTAGATTGATGATAGTTATTAATTTAGCTAAAATACTATTATATGACATAATGCCGAAAAGCTAAAATTAATAATTCTTATTTATTTGACTATAGTCAATATAAAGTTAATCTTTCTATAATATTATTATAGTGTCATAAAGTTTATTTACTAAATGAAAGGATGGAATAAAAATGTTACAAATTCGTGAAATATCTAAACAATATAAAACAGATACTTTAGTACAACAAGCTTTAGATAAAGTATCATTAAATTTAAGAGATAATGAATTTGTTGCGATATTGGGACCTAGTGGTTCTGGGAAAACAACTCTTTTAAATATTATTGGTGGATTAGATCGTTATGATAGTGGTGATTTAATTATTAATGGTATTTCTACTAAGAATTATAGTGAACGTGATTGGGATTCTTATCGTAATCATACTATAGGATTTGTTTTTCAAAGTTATAACTTAATACCACATCAAACTATATTATCAAATGTAGAATTAGCATTAACCATTTCAGGAGTATCTAGTAAAGAAAGAAAACAAAAAGCTATTGCTGCTTTAGAAAAAGTTGGTTTAGGTGATCATATTCATAAAAGACCTAATCAATTATCTGGTGGTCAAATGCAGCGTGTAGCGATTGCAAGAGCTTTAGTTAATGATCCTGATATTTTATTAGCAGATGAACCTACTGGAGCACTTGATACAAAAACAAGTGTCCAAGTTATGGATTTATTAAAAGAAGTTGCAAAAGATAGATTAGTTGTTATGGTTACACATAACCCTGAACTTGCTGAAGAATACGCCACTAGAATCGTAAAGCTTAGAGATGGTCAAATTATTGATGATAGTGATCCATTTACTGTAAAGGAAACAAAAGAAAAACCTGTTCATAAGAATATGGGTAAATCTTCTATGTCAATGTTTACTGCTTTTTCTTTAAGTTTTAATAATTTACTTACTAAAAAGGGAAGAACTATATTAACTGCATTCGCTGGTTCTATTGGAATTATTGGTATTGCATTAATTTTATCTTTATCCAATGGGTTCCAAAATTATATTGATAAAATACAAGAAGATACTTTAACTTCTTATCCATTATCAATTACTAGTGAAACTGCTGATGCAACTAGTGCTTTATTATCAATGGTTGCTGATGATAGTGGTGAAAACAATGATAGTCATATTGTAGAAGAAAAACAATTGATTACTTCTATGTTTTCTTCTATTGGAAAGAATGATTTAACAACTTTTAAAGAATATTTAGAGAAAAATAAAAATGAAGTTAATGAAATGGTTTCATTAGTCGACTATACTTATAGTGTCAGTCCTCAAATATATACTAAAAATAATAAAAATGAAATTACACAAGTTAATCCAAATAAACTTTTAACTACAATTAGTGGAATGAATACAACTTTAATGGCTCAGTCAGCTTCATCTATATTCAATGAAATGATTGATGATCAAAAAACATTAGAATCACAATATGATGTATTAGCTGGAAGATGGCCTAATGAGTATAATGAAATGATTTTAGTACTTAATAATCCTAACAGTATTAATGATATGTTAGTCTATAGTTTAGGATTAAGAGATAATGAAGAATTACAAGATATGCTTTATAAAATCATGAATGATGAAAAAGTAGAGAATACTAATAATCCTATGACTTTCACATATGATGATTTTTTAAACTTAGAATACAAGTTAATTGATTCAACTGATACTTATAAATACAACTCAAAATATAATGTATACGAAAGTATGACAGATGATGCTGATTATATGAAAAAAGTATATGATAATGCTATTGATTTAAAGATTGTAGGTATTGTATGTGCTAAAGATGGTTCAACCTCTATGACTTTAACTCCTGGTGTCGCATATACACAAGAATTGACTGAATATGTCATTAATAAAGCAAGTGAATCAGAAATTGTAAAAAAACAATTAAAAAATAAAGATATTAATGTTTTTAGTAATAAGCGTTTTGATGAAGAATCAGATAATTCTGGATTAGATTTCCAGGATATGATATCTATTGATAAAGATATGTTAGCTTCTGCATTTGGTACAAATATTAGCCAACAAGATATTGCTAATATGACACAAGGATATATGGGTGAGATTTCTAATGCTATTAGTGCAGATACCAGTGATGCTCAAGAGTTATTTAGTAATACTTTAAAGTCTATGTCTATTGAATTATTAAATAATTATATTGAAGAAAATAAAAATGAATTAGGTATTGCAACTATTAAATTGAGTGATGTTGAAAATATTGTTAATAATTATTTAGAAACTGATCATGCTCAAGTATTGTTGAATGATTTAGGAAAACAATATTCTATGCCAGCTGATACTTTTAAAACAATGTATAAGCAATTATTAAATGGTATTGTACAAAGTTATGTTTCTATGATGGGTAGTGCTAATCATATGACTTCTATCGATTCCATCAAAGATTCTATCAACAAAGCTGTACAAGAAGGAACAATTCCTAATGAACTAGGTACAGTTATTATAGATTTTATAGATAATAATACTGAAAATATAGATATTTCAGTTATGATTAATGCTTATTTAGAAACTGATAGTGGTAAAGCTTTATTAGCTCAATTAGAACAACAATATAATCTTCCTACTGACTCTTTGAAAACAACTTTACAAAATATTATAAAAAATACGAATTCTTCAGAAAATACTGATAATACTTCTGCAATTATTACTAATGATGTTGTTGAACCATTTGTGACTCAAATAGTAACTTCTGATGCTATGGAAGAAGGGATTAACCAAATTGCTGTTTCTATGTCAGAAGCAATAATGCAGAAAACAATATTATCTAAAGTTGGTGAATTAACTGGTAAGCTTATGCAAACAATGGCAGAATCTATGAATGTAGATGCTTCTAAGATTGCTGGAGCGTTTAAGTTTGATTTGAGTGAAGATGAATTAAAACGTTTAATGGAAACTATGACTACAACAAGTGTAGAAAATAATGCTAGTACTAACTTATTATCTTTAGGATATCAGGATATTAATGAACCTACTTCTATCTCATTCTATTTCAAAGATTTTGAATCTAAAGAATTATTTATTGATTTTTTAGATAAGTATAATGATAAGATGGAATCGATTGATGAAGAAAAAGTTCTTAAGTATACAGATTTAACTGGTATATTAATGTCTTCTGTAAAAACAATTGTTGATAGTGTAAGTTATGCTTTAATTGCTTTTGTTAGTATTTCATTAGTTGTTTCTTCTATTATGATTGGTATTATTACTTATATTTCTGTATTAGAACGTACTAAAGAAATAGGAGTATTAAGAGCTATTGGAGCTTCTAAGAAAAATATTTCTTCTATTTTCAATGCAGAAACATTTATGATTGGATTATGTTCTGGATTAATGGGTATAGGTGTGACATTGCTTGCTAATCCATTAATTACTAAATTTATTCATAACTTAACTGGTAATACTGCTATTATTGTAGAAATGCCAGTTATAGCAGGAATTATCCTTATCTTGTTAAGCATTATCTTAACATTAATTGGTGGATTCATTCCATCTAAACAAGCTGCTAGAAAAGATCCTGTAACTGCTTTGAGAAGTGAATAAAATGATAAAGCTGTTGGTCTATTCCAACAGCTTTTTTTAATTATTATCTTTAATATATTGTTCTATATTTGATTCTATAATATCAAAATTTCTAGCTCCATCTTGAATCAACGCTTGATGAAATTCTTTATCAGTATACTTATCTTGTAAAGCTTGTTGTGCTTTTAATTTTAAATTATATATCTCTATAAAGCCTACATAATATGGTAAGAAGGTTGTAGGATTTGATTGCAGTTGATTATACTGACTCTCTAATGCAGAACTATCTGCACTAAATCCTTTCTCATCAAAGAATCGACTAAACTCTTCAAGTGTCCAACCTTCATAATGAATACCTATATCTGCCAATGCAATAACACAATAAGTATACATTTCATTATACTTCAAAATATCTAATGCATTTTGATCTAAGCCTTCTAAATACTTCATACTATATAATTGAACATATGTTGCATAACCTTCAGTAAAAGCAATACTATCTTCTATCTTATAATATAATTGATCACAATTCTCATAAACATATGCATACATATACATATGACCTGGTATCCCTTCATGAGCAGTTGTTGTATAAGTATCTATAGATGTTATATCTCTTTTATTACTGTTTGTATTGACTCTTATTTGTTTATGTGTTGTACTATCTAAGGCTGGTATCATAAAATAAGCTGCTATTCCTTGGGATGCTATTTCATCACTTACAGGACTAATATCATATTCTAAATTTGAGACTTCTGGAAAATCATTTTTATATGCTACTTCTAGATTTTTCATAATTTCTTCATAGCTTGAGTATTCTGTTTTTAACTGATCTACTTTATCTAACGCTTCTGGATAATGAAAGTATACTCTTTGCATTCCTAATAGATAATCATTCATAGCATCTTCTAACATATCTTTAACTTCTTCTACTGATTTATTAGAGCCTATTTTAGCTTGCATCAAATCTTGATAATATTCTTTTCCATTATTAAGTTTAGATAAACCTTCAGAATTATTTTTAACTGATTTTAAATCATTGAATGTGGAACAGATATTTTGATAAGCCGGTATAAATGAATTCATAAATGTTTGTTCTAACTGTTCTTTATAAGTATCACCATTAACTAATCTCAACTTATCAATACTTTCTTTCAAAGCTACTAAAGTAGAATTATCTTTTCCTTTTGCTACAATTGTATCACAATAATTTGTTACACTATCAATATCAATCATAAGATATCCTGCCTCAGCTTGTTTTTTTGTATACTCCAATAAACTATCAATATAAGGTTTTACATCTTCAACCAACAATATTAAATCTTTCACATCCTGTTCATCTCTTAATATCCAATCAGTCAACAACATAGGTAAATTGACATGAATACCAGAATCAGCTTCAAATGGAGTTCCTATATATTTGTATTCATTTTTAGATAATTCGATTGATTGATCGAGATTAATTTTAAAATCATCATATATTTTCTTAGCATTGTTATCTAGATTATTTCTATCAAAAGTATCAAATTCTTTCTTTAGTTCTTTTAATTCTTTTTGATCATCTTCATATGTTTCATCATTAAATCTTTCTCCTAAAGAAATCTCAACCTTTGATACATCTATACCATAATCTTCAGGATTCTCAAAATAAGTATGCAAAGTTGTATAATCGTTTGTTACTTCATTTATAATATACTGGTTAATAAACTCTAAAAATGCTTCCGTCTGATCCTCCTTATGACAAGCAACTAAACTTATTGACATAAACAAAGTTAATACAATTTTCAATAACTTCATATCATCACCCTCTCTCTATAATTCTATTCTAACATTTATCTAATTAAACACAAAAAATAGACAAAATGTCTATTTCTTCTTCCATTTACTATTTAATTCTCGATAAATATTCTGCATTTCATTATCAGTAGCAGCAATATCTTCAGCACATTTCTTTAATCTCATATTAATTTCATCACTGACATCATGATCACTCTTATAATGAAGATTATGTTCTAATGAAGCCCACATATCCATAGCAATAGTTCTTATCTGAATTTCTACTGGTACTAACTGTACTCCTTCTTTACTATAAAACGGTACATTAACGATTAAATGTAAACTTCTATAACCATTTTCTTTTGGATACTGTATATAATTCGTTTTCTTAACTAAAGAAATATCATCATGCAACAACAATAATTGTGCAATATAATAAATATCATCAACATATTTACATATAACTCTTATTCCTGCAATATCTGTTAATTGTCTAAGTCCATCTTGAGATATTTCTAATTCTTTACGATGTAGTTTTTCTATGATACTTTCTGGAGTTTTTACTCTACTTTTAATATTATGAATAGGACTATGTTCAAATGTACATTTCATTTCATCGTCTAATGATTCTAACTTTGTTTTTACTGTTTCTATTGCAGTACGATAAGGTAACATCATACGATGACATTCTTTTTCATTAATAAATATTGTTTCAAAATCTTCTTTATACGACATTTTCCTTCACCTCTAACTATATTATACACTATAAAGATGAATGATTTATGAATATTATGATTATTTATAGATTATATTGACTTTATATCGATATTCGATATAATATAAGTAGATATATCGATAATCGATATAAAGGAGGATGTATGGCTAGAAAAGAATTTGAAACATTAACACCACAGATGTATTACATCCTGTTAGTATTATTAGAACCTAAGCATGGTTATGAAATTATGAATGAGATTACAAGGTTAACTGAGGGAAAGATTAACGTAGGAGCAGGTACGTTATATACTTTGTTATCTCGCTTTGAAACTGAAGGGTATATTATTTTAGAAAGTATAGTTGATAGAAAGAAAATCTATAAACTTACTAATATAGGAAAAAGGAAATTAAAAGAGGAAATGGATAGACTTTCTATGCAATTATTGCATTATAAGGAGGTCATGAAAGATGAAGATTGAATATTTTAATTATCAGATGATTATTGAAGATACTTTTAGTCATTATTTAAGTGAAAAAGCTAAACAAGGATGGATCTTAGATCATATTATTCTAGGATATATCATATTTAAAAAAAGCGAACCAAAAGATTTGAAGTATCAATTAGAATATGGAGAAACTGATTATGATTATGATGATTTCTTAAAAGAAGTAGGATACGAAGCAATATGTGTTTATAACAATATAGTTATTTATAAAAATAAAGATATACATGCTCCTGATTTACATAGTGATGATATTGTAAGATTACAAGCTTTACAAAAAGCAATGAATAGTCATCCAATTCCTACATTACTTAGTATTATGTTATTATGTATGCCTATTTATTGGATATTAAGTTTTTTCTTAATAAAACCATTAACTTTGGGAGGGATTTTTCAATATATAGAAATATTACCTTTCTTACTATTGTTGATTTATATAATCATATCTCCTATTATTATTACAATACAATCATTGTTATTAAAACATGTTATTAAACAAGTTGCTAATAATCAGGAACCTCATTATAAAATATTGCATATTCTTAATAAATTTCTTACTTATTGGAATATGCCATTACTTATTTTATATCCTTTAGGACTCATTTATTTAATAAATCTATTAATAAATAAACCTAATCAATTGTTATTCTATATTATCTTTTTAACAATCTCAGGTATTATAGTTTACTTCACATATAAAATACTTGCTAAATATAGAGTCAATAAAAAAGCTATATCTCTCATCTTATTTTTATTCTTAATAATATTTACAGGTATTAGAGTTAATTTTGATGAACGATTTAAACCAGAAGAAGTAACAGTCAATCCTAAAGTCACATCATATATGAAAGAATATACTTCTTATGATGAACATAATGGCTGGTTAGTAGATAGTCATAGTTTTTCTTATAATCCTGATGATAAATGGAATGCCGATAAGTATGAAATTATTAAAACTTGTTTCAATGAATATATTGCGAAAGAAGTCATGAAAAATGATATCATTAATTATGAAAATGAAACCAGAGCTAGTAATGAAACAATTGCTAAAATTATAAATAAAACTGGAACTTATACAACTGGTGATATTCCTTATTATTCTTATGAGAATGCTTTTAAACAATTAGCTCAATATCATCATGTATTAGTAGATGAGTGTTATTATGATGAACACTTCTTTATCGCTAGACAAGGCAACAAAATATTAACTAGTTATATGCAAGATGAAGATAAGTATATAGATAACGTTATTGAACATTATTTTAAATAAAAAGGATAACATAAAAAATCATCCTTGAATGATATGATTACCTCCCAGTAGACAGCGAAAATAATTAAACGCTGTTACGGGAGGTTTTTATATTGGGAAGAAAAAGTAAATATTCAAAAGAATTAAAAATAAGTATTGTAAAGAAATA
>JAXJVS010000102.1:0-8047 GCA_036308445.1 Bacilli bacterium
TCACCATTAGTTTCAATAACTTTCTTATACCAATAGAATGATTTCTTTCTAGCTCTTTCTAAAGTTCCTTCTCCAGCATTGTTTTTATCTACATAAACTAGACCATAACGTTTATCCATTTCACCTGTAGAAGCAGATACAATATCAATTGCAGACCATACATGGTATCCAATAATATCTACACCTTCAACATCAACTGCATCGATCATGGCTTGAATATGGTTTCTATAATATTCAATACGATAATCATCATGTACCATACCATCTTCTTCAATCTTATCATAAGCTCCAAAACCATTTTCTACAATCATTAGTGGTACATCAAAACGATCAGTAAACCAGTTTAAACACCAACGTAATCCTGTTGGATCAATCTGCCATCCCCAATCAGATGCTTTTAAATATTCATTTCTTACGAAATCTTTTTCTCTATAATCAAAGTATGGATTATCTTCTTTAGCTTCAACTGCATAAGACATATAATAACTTAATGAAATATAATCTACAACTCCTTCTTTCAAAATTGCTAGATCTTCATCAGTTATATCTAGTTTATATCCTTTTCTTTCCCATTTTTTCCACATCCAGCTTGGATATTTCCCATTAACATGAACATGAGTAAACCAATATTTACCATGCATAAATCTTTGAGCTGCTAATACATCTTCAGGTTTACATGTTGCTGGGTAAATTGGACACATCGCAATCATACATCCAATTTTAAAATCAGGATTGATTTTATGACCTTCTATAACTGTTAATGCACTTGCAACTAATTCAAAGTGAGCAGATTGATACATTAGATATTCTAAATCATCACCTTCTTTAGGTAATACTGCACCTTCTTGTGCTAAATGATGTGGTGTTGGTTCTGCCTGATTATTGATTTCATTGAAAGTAATCCAATATTTAACTTTATCTTTATATCTTTCAAAACAAACTTTTGCATATTTTACAAAGAAATCAATAGCTTTACGATTCATGAATCCACCATATTCTTTAGCTAATGCATAAGGCATTTCAAAGTGAGCCAAAGTAACAATTGGTTCAATGCCATGTTTAATACATTCATCAAATAAATCATCATAAAATTTTAATCCTTCTTCATTTGGTTCTTCTTCATCACCTCTAGGGAAGATACGTGTTTGAGCAATAGATGTTCTAAAGCTCTTAAATCCACATTCAGCCATTAATGCAATATCTTCTTTATAATGATGATAAAAATCACTAGCTTCATGATTTGGATAATTTAATCCTTCAATAACTCCATCAGTAATTTTTCTAGGTGTCTTAGTTACATTATCTCCTGCTGTCATAACATCAGCAATACTAGGTCCTTTTCCACCTTCTTGCCATCCACCTTCAAATTGGTGGGCTGCACTAGCTCCACCCCATAAAAAGTCTTTTCTTAATCCCATTTTTTATTTCCTCCTATCAATACTTTTATTATACAATAATTTTATAATAATATATATCTCTTTTTTATCTCAAAATAAAAATAGTAAAAAATAAATTTATATATTGTTTTTTTGTTCAAACAATTCTATAATAACCACGTGAAAAGAGGGATTAAATATGACATATGGAAAATCAAAGAAAGTTCATCCAATACAAAAAAACTTTATGTCAATTATTTGTGTAATTACAGCTGCTATTATTATGTCAATTAACATTAAAACATTTGTAAGAGCTGGAGGATTATTACCAGGAGGATTTACTGGTTTATCATTACTTATTCAAAGAATAGGAAATGTATTTTTTAATATTGAAATACCCTATTCATTCATCAATATTTTATTAAATGCTGTTCCTGCATATATTGGATTTAAAACAATAGGTAAAAGATTTACTATTTATTCAGTAATGATGATTATTTTAAACTCTGTATTAGTAGATTTTATACCTACTATTCCAGTAACTTCTGATCCGTTATTAGTTGCAGTATTTGGTGGAATATTAAATGGTTTAGCTATTTCTATAGCTTTAAAAGGAAATGCGAGCAGTGGTGGTACTGACTTTATTAGTGTATATCTTTCAGAGAGATTTAATATGAATTCTTGGAATATTGTATTAGGATTAAATGTTTGTATTTTATTAGCTTCAGGAGTATTATTTGGATTTGAAGCTGCTTTATATTCAATTATCTTTCAATTTGTATCAACTCAGGTAATTGAAAAATTACATCAAAGAAATCAACAAATGACATTAATGATTGTTTCTGATAATGCTGATACTTTATCTCAAGAATTATTAGAATTTACTCATCATGGTGTAACACGTTTTGAAGGAATTGGGTGTTATAAGGGTGAAAATCGTACAATGCTTTATATGGTTGTTGGAGCTGATGAAGTTAATGATGTTATAGGTTTTATTAAAACTCGTGATTCAAAAGCATTTATAAATATTATGAAGTCTGTAGGAATTAAAGGTAATTTCTATAAAGAACCGATAGAATAAAAGAGACATGCAAATACAATGTCTTTAAGTTAAGATGTCGTATATTTAATCAGAAGATGATATTTATTTTTGAATTAAAACAGTATAATCTCTTGTACTGACCCATTTAATCATTTACACATTATCGAGTAAGAACTTATTTATATAGTTATTCTTCTAATTTTTTATTTATCAAAGATAAAAAGGTAGTATAGTGGCTAGCTATATCTAGAACTAAAGTAAATAAACATTTTTATTTACAATAGTAAAATATTAGAATTTCTTTTTTCTAATAATTCATATACTGATAGAATATTTTTAATATTTCACCTAAAAAGTATTTCAATATTAAAGTTTAGTTAAAGTATAAAGCAATTTGGTGGAATCAGTATGATAAACGTACTCTTTTTTATCTTTAGTATCTTTTTTCTAAATTAACGTACCGAAAGATGATCAGAAAATAAAAATTATCTTTCCTCAGCTATTTATTCTCTCTTTAAAAATATAGTATATTCATTTATATCATCAGTTATTTTGAACTTAACGACTACATTAATCATATTATAACGTAGATCATCTTTTTCGCACAGTTCAATTTCTTGGTTAACATCCTTATTTTATTATTATCAATATAAAAAAAGAACCAATCATTAAAGAATAACTAAAAACAACTGTATTTAATGTCGCTTCACAAAATTTTGTGGTGCTTTTTTTATTTTCTTTCTTTACCTTCTTTGAGATAACTATAAACCCTATTGTTTCATGTGTTTTTTTATAAAAAATATATTTATTAGTATATGGTATATCGTCATAATTTTTCTAATAAGAATTAAATTGTGATTATCATTATTTTTTTTACTATATGATTTAAGTATAAAGTGATAAATCTATTGATCAGTCTGAATCGTACTGCATTCAACTTGTTTTATATTGTATTAAAATCAATGCAGATTGTATACAATATTTTATTAATTATTCAAAGATTCATTTTTTTAATTATTTTATATCACATTGGCAAATAATTTCTTAACTCTTTTTAATCAACATTAATACGATAACAATATATAAAAAGGAGAAGAAATTTTTCCTCTCCTATCCACCTTCACAGAATTTTGGCATTAACTAACATTTCTAAATTTTTAAGAGTACAAAATTTGTAAATCCTACAATCTTCTTGATTATCTCATAAAAAAGTAAATAATTAATTATATTTTCAAATTTTAGATTTCAATATATTCTTTTGTAACTCCTCATTAATTCTTTATATCAACTATTCTGTTTTGGTTTCTTATTTCATTTCTATTTCACTACAAAAACTTAAATTTCATTACATATATTTCATAAAAGAATATGTTTTATATTAATTCCTACTTTAATTTTTTAAATAATCAATATAAATTTTTATGTTCTCAATATAATTATAATATTCTTCATTTTTTTGTATCAAATCATTATCATTAATTCCTCTTTCTATTAGTAATTCAAACAACAATAAGCTACTATTGGATTCAATATATTCACTTGTGTAATCAAAAAACACAAATAATTCATCTAATTCGCCATAGCAATTTGTATTATAATATTTTTTGCTTTTTAAATTTCTAATTATTTTGTAAGCTTTAATATTAGGAATCAAATTAATATTTTTAGAGTTATTCTTTATAAATTCTTGTGCATTTAATTGAGCTATTTTAAAAATATTTTCACAATCTTTTGTAGAGATTTCTTCAACATCTACCTTATTTTTCAAATTTTCCAAAAGTTCCTCAATTGATTTTCGTGGTTTTTTTATATAATTTAAAATTTCAACCATAAATACAAACCACTTATTTAATTGTTACAGTTGCATCTGATAAATATCCAGACAACCACCCATCAGTCGTTAAAACTTGTAACGCTGATACATTTATTTTAGCTTTAGTCACATTTGTAGGTATAGAAATTCTTTTGATTGAAACATAAAGATGATTACTATAACTTGAACTTAAATAAGTCATATAATTACCAGTATATAAAGTAGAATAAATAGTAGGATTTAAAAGTGATGTACCTGTTACTTGAAGTTTAGTAAATCTAAATCCTTTAACTTGAAAATCACCATTCCATGATAAGATTAAATCTACTGATGTAGTACTTCCACTTCTTGCCAAATGTCCATTAACTACACCTGTTTCAAAAAGTAATCCTCTACTGTTATTTTCATTTTCAGAAGAAAGATAGAATTCTCCTAAAACTTCCGAATCACTACTAGAATTTTTATCTAATGATTCATTAGTTTCCAAAGCAAAAATCGGTGAAAATGATCCAATAATTAACATTATTGAAACAAAAAAAGATAAAATTTTTTTCATAAATATTCATTTCCTTCTTTATATTTTAGGATAGCGCTTTCCTTAATTTTATTATATTCTCACTATTTTATATTGTCAATTTTTATATTTTGTTTTTCGACCTATTTATTTTTTTGGAGTTATTGTGTTATAATTCAAATAGGTGATTACATGTCAAAAAATTCAAACTATTTATTTAAACTCGATCTGCTTATTCTGAGTGTTCTTCAGCAGAGAGATATGTACGGTTATGAAATAACTAAACTTATTACTGAAATGTCTGATGGTATTATCGTACCTAAGCATGGAACTATGTATCCTATCATATACAACCTTATCGAAGAAGGATACATTACTAGCGAAACACAATTGTTCAACAACAAAGCAAGAGTCTATTATCATCTTGAAGACAAAGGGAAGGAATATTTAAAGAAAATAACTAATGATTATGACAATCTTGTAAGATGCATTGATTTGATTGTTCATGGAGGTAACTATGAAAGAAAGTAAAAGATATTTTAATGAAATAAAGAAATCTATCCCACTAGAAAGCAAAAGAACAAGAGATTTTTTGAAAAGCCTAGAATATCAGATTGATGAGTTTCATAGTGATAATCCTAACTGTACATACAACGATCTGATTCTAGAATTTGGTTTTCCTGAAGATGTCATTGCATCATACTTTAAAGAATCTCAAAGCAATGAGCTTATCAGGAATCTGAAAATAAAAAAATACATTAAGCACATAACACTTGCTGTCATTGCAGTGGTTATAGCACTAGGAGCATGGAAAGCATATCTTATATATGATGATGCTATAAAATCAAGTAATTCTAGAATTACACATATAGAAACTACAGAGCCGGAGGTCATAGAACGTGAAGAATATAATTAAAGTCTCAATGATTTTATTGCTTATTTGCGGAAACACACTACCTGCTGTTGCTGTCGAAGACAAAAAAACAAATGTGACTTACGTAACAGAAACCGAAATTGCTGTAAACGAAAAAATAAGAGCAGCAGGAAAAGTAACAGGTACTAAAACTACAAAAGTCAAAAGTGGTACTACTGTCTTGTGGTCAGTAACCGTAACCGGTACATTTGAATATGATGGAAGTCACAGTACATGTACCACTTCATCTGTTTCTACAACTGTTTCTAGCTCATACTGGAAAATATCTTCCAAATCAGCTACCAAAAGCGGTTCTAGTGCTACTGCCAAAGCTACAGGTCAAAGATACAATAATGGTGTTGTTGTAGAAACACATACTGAATCAGTAACACTAGTATGTGGTAGTGATGGTACTTTATATTAATAAGATAGGCTAACCCAATTTCTTTAGGTTTTGTCAAGAAATTTTAGGATTAACTTTTGGAGGACGGAGAAAATTTAACCCAAAAAAGTTTAAATCAAACTAAAAATAGCTATAAAATTAGACCTATAAGACACTTAAGAAATTTCCTGTCCTATAGGTCTTTTTCTATTTTCTTATCACTAAAATGTCATGTTTCTCTATGCATATATTATTATAGAGTGTTTGTTTTTAGTTTTCATGTTGTATCTTTTTCTTCTTTTTATCACAGTTGATTTTGGAAGCAAATAACGCTGTACTTCTTCATCTATTTTTGGTATAGCTAATATACTAGAGTTATATCTTGTAGCCCAAAGAATACGATTACGAGTATAATTAAAGTTAAAAGACCTCGAAATAATTACCTAAAATCTTTTGGCTTGCTATTTAATGATTCCATCAAACCGCTTGACACTCTTGCATAAACCTCTTCTATATCCTTTTTGTTTTTTCTCTTTACATGTAGTGTAGTAAAAGAGTGTATGATTTCATTTCTGTGAAATTTAAAGAATGACGAAAAGTTATAAAAAATACCTTCTTGTGAATCATCACATAGTTCAATAATCCTGTTCCAGGCTGCTTCGACTTCTTCCTCAAAATCATACTGAGATTTATTGGATGAAATATATTCCTCCTTTAGAGAAAGAAGTTTTTAGCTTTGGATTGATGCTGAAAAAATTCCTTTTCTGGTGTAAGAGAAACATGACAGACGTATTATCCTAAAAAAGGAAATGAATATATCATTTCCTTGCATGACAAACTCTAAAAGTTATCCGCCAAAAGTCAATCTCAAAACATTTTGGTTACCCATCAAATAGAAATATCTGATATTTTTATGATACCCATTTATGTTCTTCTTCTATTTCTTCATTTAATTCTTTACTTATACCTTCATATATATCATTGAACGCTTCTAACATTCTTACTTCGCCATCAATATTTAATTTATCTAATACTTCTGCAAAATAACTTAATGTTTCAAAATTCGCAATATTTAAATATGCTGGTAGATATCCAATCTTTAATAATGATTCTAATAAGAATAATGGAAATTCATCATACTCATCAAAATAAGGTATAATAAGATCTAAAATGACATCTTGAGTTTGATTATAAATAATACATATCTTAGGAAAATATGGTGTTTCATCTTCTACAAAAGCTGGTGAATAAAAAATACCAATTCCCCATTCATCTTCTCTTTCAAGATTATACAATTCTTCTATCAAACTTTCATCAATATTATGAGATACTTCAAACTTAGGTGGTATTAATGATGGAAATTCTATGATTTCTATTCCTAGTTCATTATCGTGTAGACTTAAAGAATATGTTTTCTTACCATCAATACCATCAAAATCCAAATCAATAATAGATTGATAATGTTCTATTATAAATGTTAATACTTCTATTAATAATTGACATTCTTCTTCATTGACCAAACGCATTGGTTGTCCAACATTAAATCTTATAGCTATACAATCATCATCGATTTCATAGTCAAAAATCCTTCCTGAAGTATCATACTGACTCATGATTTTACCATCTTTACAATCTATTTTTAAACATGACAAATGAAATGGTAAATCCGGCTGTTCAACTAGTATGCTGTCATTTTCAGCTAACATCTGAGTAGATAAATCTTCTATTGTTTCATATACAACTAAACCATATTCTATCTGAGCATTCCCTAGAATTGATAAATAAACATTTTTTTGTGATAACTTTATTTGAAAAACATCTCTACTATCCACATAATCCCAAAGCTTTAGAGTGGAAAATTTATGTATTAAATCTAATAATAATTGATAATTCTGCATATTACTTCTCCTTTTTCTATATCTTATCATATATTTATATTTTATGTTTCATTTTTTGAAATTATTGTGTATTTTTAAGTTTTTCATATAAAATATCTTCATATTAAAA
>JAXJVS010000103.1:0-10558 GCA_036308445.1 Bacilli bacterium
AATTATACTGGCATTAGTTTTTATTTACTTTATTGTATTATATAAATTAATAAGAAACTTTAAATCATATACATCATTATTTAAAAAATAACCAGAGATTTTTCTCTGGTTATAATTTTATAGAGCCCTTACATAATCCTCTTTTATTCAAAAACCTTCATCATACATATAGTAAATATTATAGGACCATCATATAGAACAAAGGATGTATTAGATGTATCAGATGCATTAGATGATTAGATTCACCAAAACTGGTGAAAAAATCATTGACACTATTAGCACCAAACAATGAATTATTTGAAGCTGCTATTTCTTCGATTTTAGCCAGTATTTTTTTATCTTCTAGCTGTTTTTCTGTCAGTTTAGAATTCAGCCATTTATAATATGCAGCTCTTGAAATTCCAAGATGCCTGCACATGAAGGAAAGATCCCATCCTTCTTTTGCTGATTCTTTAATTAAGAGATAATCCTGTATTTTATTATAGTGATTTAAATATATTCTTTTTGCTTTAGGTAATGTATTCGTCACCACCACCTTTCTCCTCGACTTTTTTTATTAGTTCATACTTCTTTCTATACTCTTCTTTGTCTATTTCAAGCTATTCTATTCTGCGATTTGCTTTTTCAAGCTCACTCAATTCATTTTTTTCGTTTACCTGGTTTATCAATAAGTCCATCTTCACCATGTTACTCGTATTTTCAGACCCATTGATATAGCTGAGCGTAATTACAGTCAAAATGTGCTACTGTTCCTTTAATCTCAATTGTGCTCAAGACAATATTTAACGATTTCAATTCTATCTTCCAAAAATGTTCTTAATTTATCTGCCATATAGACCTCCGTTTCAGGATTAATGACTATCATACACCTTTATCCAGCTGGGAAGTGTACTAATAGAGAGTAAATTGTATTTTACAGTAAGATCTAGTTGAGATCTCTGTCCAGATAATTATTCTTCAACGACCTGTTTCTTGAATTCTTTTGTATAAGAACCATTGGTCTTTTTTTCTTCAAATACACAGGACCCATATTGCTGATATTTTTTCGCCCAACGAAATACTGTTACTTTTCCTCTTTTTCCCATATTCAATTCAGATGCAATTTGTTTGCATGATTTCTTTTCTGACAAATAGTCATTACTTGCAGAAATCTTTTGTTCTGATGTATATTTCGCTTTTCTTCCCATAAGAAAAATCCCACCTCCATAGACTTGTGAAATTTAATTATTTCATTTGTCTACTTTAGTGGGATTGTATCAATCTTACTTTAGGTGTTTGTACGTTATCTAATTTTTGTACCATTAGGAAGTGATTCTACACTTACTAACTCTAGTAATTTTTTCTTGCTTCCTGCAAGGATCATACCTTGAGATTCTACTCCTCTAAGTTTTGCAGGTTTTAAGTTAGCAACAACAATAACTTTCTTTCCAATCATTTCTTCTGGTGTATAGTGATCAGCGATTCCTGATACAATTTGTCTTGTTTCTTTACCAATATTAATTTGAGATACTAGTAATCTATCTGCTTCAGGATGTTTTTCACATTTTTCTACTGTTCCTACAACTAGTTCAACTTTAGCAAAGTCATCAATAGAAATTAAGTTTTCTTCTTGTTTCACTTCTTTTTTAACAGGATTTAAAGCTTCTACTTTCTTTTCAACTTCTTTTGGATCTAATCTAGCAAATAATTGTTGTGGTTTATCTGTAACTTTAGTTCCTTCTACATATTGTCCAAATGTATTTAGGGTATCTATAGTTCTTAAATCTGTATTAATCTGATCTAAGATTTTCTTAGATGTAGAAGGCATAAACGATTCTAATGCAATTGCTGCAAAACGAATAGATTCAACTAAATTATATAATACAGTAGCAAGTCTATCTTTCTTAGTTTCATCTTTTGCAAGAGCCCATGGCATTGTATCATCAATATATTTATTTGTTCTTCTTAATAATACAAAGATTTCATCTAATGCTTTTGATGTCTTATATTCATTCATATAATCATTGACTTTTGCAGGCATTGCAAGTGCAATATCTTTTAATTCCTGATCAACAGCTTCTTGTACATTAGGATTTGTAATAATACCATTAAAATATTTATTAGTCATTGCGATAGTTCTATTAACTAAGTTACCTAAGATATTAGCTAAATCAGAGTTAATTCTTTCTACTAATAAATCCCAAGTCATACTTCCATCATTATCATATGGAATTTCATGTAATACATAGTATCTAACTGCATCAACACCAAAAATATCTACTAAATCATCTGCATAAATAACATTTCCTTTAGATTTAGACATTTTTCCTTCACCAACTAATAACCAAGGATGTCCAAATACTTGTTTTGGAAGAGGTACATCTAATGCCATTAACATAATTGGCCAATAAATAGTATGGAATCTTACAATATCTTTACCAATAATATGTACATCTGCAGGCCAATATTTCTTATATAATTCACCATGATTTCCATCTACATCATAACCTAAACCAGTAATATAATTTGTTAGAGCATCAATCCATACATAAATAACATGCTTTGGATCAAAATCAACAGGAATTGACCATTTAAACGTTGTACGAGAAACACATAAATCTTGTAAACCGGGTTTTAAGAAGTTATTTATCATTTCATTTTTTCTAGATACTGGTTGAATAAATTCTGGATGTTCTTCGATATGTTTCATTAAACGATCTTGATATTTAGATAACTTAAAGAAATATGCTTCTTCTTTAGCATCATGTACAGGTCCACCACAATCTGGACATTTACCATCTACTAATTGTGATTCAGTAAAGAATGATTCACAAGCTGTACAATATTTACCTTCATAATGTCCTAAATAAATATCTCCTTGATCATATAATTTTTTAAATATTTTTTGAACTTGTTCTACATGGTATGGATCTGTTGTTCTCATAAATTTATCATAAGTTGTATCCATTAAATCCCAGATACGTTTAACTTCACCAGCTTTTTCATCTACAAAAGCTTGTGGTTCCATTCCTGCTTCTTTAGATTTTATTTCGATTTTTTGACCATGTTCGTCTGTTCCTGTTTGAAAATAAACATTATATCCTTGTTGTTTTTTGTTTCTTACAAGTGCATCAGATAAAATAATTTCATATGTATTACCAATATGAGGTTTTCCTGATGTATAAGTAATTGCAGTTGTTAAATAATAATCTTTTGGATCTTTCATATACTATTCTCCTTTCATAAATAAAAAAACGTCCTTACAAAAGGACGTCAATAAACGTGGTACCACCTTTTTTACACATAAGTGTCACTTAAAACTTTAACGCAGTTAACGTCTGTTCCTACATATCGAAACAACAGCTCCCAGACCATCTTCATAAAAGTTTGTACTATTTCACACCAGCCAATAGCTCTCTTCAACGCTCTTTTAATCTCTTCTGTTCAATGCTTTTTTCTACCTTTTAACCTTAACAAATATCCTTATTAAAGTCAATATCTATTTAGCTTATAAATCCTTAACTTTCTTACTTAACAAATATGATAAACCTACCGTTAGTATTGCACATATTAAAAATCTTAATTCATTATTACTCCACAAAAAAGGAAAAATAAAACCTATGACTTGTAACATAATCTGGTGAATCATATAAATATATAAACTCATTTTACCAAAATATTCAAATTTAATATTTATTGGATGTTCTAATACAAAAATAAATAATAAAGGTGTAAATATTATTAATGATAAATAGCAATTTGCATCACTAGCTCCATGAGTTTGCAATAAATATGATTCAATGACTAATAACATTATAAAAAACACTAATAATAATTTTAAATGTTTTATTATAGGTTTCTTTTCATATAGATATGCTCCTAATGATAAATAAAATAATGAAGAACATAAACCAGCTTGAGGCCATCGCCATATATATGTATGTATCTTTGCTATTTCTTGAATAGGTGTTTCATTAAAAATCATACTATAACTATCATTAGTAAAAACAACTAGATATAAACATAATCCAGTTATTAATAATGGTAATATTCTCTTTTTCTTCCATAATGGAGTTAAAATAAGCAGTGAAATAATAGTGGATATTAAATACCAATATGCTCCTCCTAAGCCAACTGATATGATACTCCATAAATAAGTAACTAATCCAAATCCATGTAAAGAAGATAATTGAAATGGTGTATATAGTAATATTTCAATAGCTTCAAAAATTAGAAATATTTTTATTAATTTTAAAATATATATTTTTGTGTCTTGGTTTGAAGAAAGCTTTCGATAATAAAAATATCCTGAAGTTATAAAAAAGAAAGGGACTGCAATTCTAAATAAACCCATTGTTGTTGATATATATAAAGTTGTATTTATTTCTTTAAACAAAGAGGAATGAATCGCAATAACACATATAGAAAATATAAATTTTAATAAATCTATAGTTCGATTTCTTTTCATAGCTTATAACCACCTCTCTATTTTGATTATAACATAAAATAGCCTCTAAAATTAGAGGCTATTACATAAACTTCGAGAAAATACTTGCACCAATAACTGTAATTAATCCTGAAACAACAATAGCAAGAGAACTCATCGCTCCTTCTATTTCCCCTATTTGCATAGCTTTTGATGTTCCTACAGCATGTGATGCGCAACCTATTCCTATTCCTTTTGCGATAGGATTTTTAATATGAAATATTTTTAATATAATTTCTGCAAAGATATTTCCAAGTACACCTGTAATAATTATAGCTGCAACTGCAATAGATACATAACCTCCTAATTCTTCACAAATTCCCATCCCTATAGCAGTAGTAATAGATTTTGGTAAGAATGTTACATATTCTTCATGTAAAAATTGAAATAAAAATGAAAAAGCTAAAACACTACTTAAACTTGAAACAACTCCTGCACTTATTCCAAAAAGAATAGCTTTTAAATTATTCTTTAATAAATGAACTTGCTGATATAAAGGAATTGCTAGAGAAATAGTAGCAGGAGTTAATAAATAGCTAATATATTCAGCACTATGATTATATATATCATAAGGAATATGAAAAACTAGTAAAATAATTACAACAAGAGTAATACTAATTAATAAAGGATTACATAAAGATAATTTAGATTTCTTATTTATATAAACTCCTATAAAATAAGCAATTAATGTAATAGCTAACCCAAAGTATGAAGATGCTTCAATCATTGATGATTACCTCTTTTTATAAATATTTCTGTAACTTTCCCAGATATGACCATGACAATAATAGTTGTACATACGATTAATATTATATACTGTATCAATGATAATTTAATAATATCCCATGATTCAATTAAACCTACTGCTGCCGGTATAAACATTATTGGCATGATTTCTATTAAAAATTTTCCAGTATCTTCTACTGCATCTAAAGATATAATATTAAAATTTAGTAATAAAAATAAAATTATAATTCCATAAATACTTGCAGGTATAGATAAGGGAATAATATCATTTAAAGTTTCTCCTATAAATGATATAGTTATAATATATACAAATTGTTTGATATATTTCATATAGATACCTCCTTTTCTTTTTGATAGTAAATATTTTATATATATCCAATCATATGTCAATTAAAACATAAAAAAAGTAAGAGACTTACTTCTTATTACTTTTTATTTTATATTAATGTAAGATCATAAACAATATTAATATTTCCCAGGAAATATTATGAGTTTTCTAGAAATGTACGATGTGTTTTTATCCATAAGAAATATTGTATTATTGTTGTAAATATCCAGCTTATAGGAAAACAAACATAAATAATCTGTAAAGTAGGATACAAAGGAAATATAAACCATAACCAGGACATTCTTAAGCCACAGATTCCAATAATCATTGTAACAGTAGGGACTATAGAATTTCCCATTCCTCGCATAGAACATACAAAAACATCTAATAATCCATTAAGTACTAATAATAAGGTTACATATGTTAATCTAATCATTCCTGAATCAATAACAGCCACATCATTAGTATATAAACTTAAGAAAAATCTTCCAAATATCCATATAATAAATGAAACCGAAAACCCTGATATAAATGTTAGTAAAAAGGTTAGCCATAAAATCTTTTTAATGGCTTTATATTTTTTAGCTCCAATATTTTGACTTGTAAATGTAATTGTAGCTTGGGTAAAAGCATTCATTCCTATGTATACAAAGTTTTCTATATTCAAAGCAGCACTATTACCAGCAACAATAATCGCAGAATCAAAACTATTTAAACTAGATTGTACAACTATATTACTTAAAGAAAAAACTATAGATTGAATTCCTGCTGGTATACCTACTTTCATTATATCTAAAGCGATTTTTGTATTTAATCTTATGTTTTTTAATATTAATTTTGTAGAATCTTTTTCATGAATTAAAGCATTAATAACTAGAATAGCAGATAATGTTTCAGAAATAATAGTAGCTAGTGCTACTCCTGCAACACTCCATTTAAACACAATAACAAATATTAAATTTAAAATAACATTTAATAACCCACTTATAAATAAATAATACAATGGTCTTTTGGTATCACCTTTAGAACGAAGAATAGCAGATGCAAAGTTATAAACAAACAAAGAAATAACACCACTAAAATAAATATTTAAATATAAATGACTTAAATCAATAATTTCAGAAGGAGTAGACATTAATAAAAGAATTTTTCTGGCAAATACCATTGCAATAACTGTTAATAAAACACCTCCAGTTACAGCAATAAATATTGCTGTATGGACTGCTTCATTAATTCTCTTTTTATTTTGTTCACCAAATAATTGAGCAATAACAACATTAGCACCTACTGCTAGTCCATTAAATAAAGATGTTAAAAAGAATATTATAGAGCTAGTTGCTCCTACTGCTGCTAATGCATGTTCACCAGAAAATTTACCTACTATAACAGTATCAGCTGCATTAAATAACATCTGTAATAAGCTAGTAAACATAATTGGTACTGCAAACATAAATATATTCTTTAATAATGGTCCATTAACCATATCTATTCTTTGTTTAGACATTTCCATTATATCTCTCCTAGTCATTAATTCGATTTTACCAAATCTATAACTTAAAGCCAAGTAAAGTAAATCTATATTAAGATAAAACTATCCAACAGCTTTTACAGTTATTAATAAATCTTCGTTAAATAATTAAATTATCTGATTAATATTAGGACCCAGTTCATATCCTCTATTATCATAAACTACATAATATAATTGATGATATCTATTGTAATAAATAATAATGGAAGTTATATTCATTGATTGAATATACTCAAATTTACTTATATTTATATTAAAGTATAGTAATTATAAATTCTTATCCTCAGTATTACCATTAATTTTTATTCTAAAATCTAAAACTATGTATTCTTTTTATAATTCTTCTTCATTATTTAATTCTGTAATTTCTACAATATTATTTAATGAAAAATCTATAATATCTTCTCTTTCTAATTTTATAGATGACATATTTTCAAAAACTAATTCTACACTTCAAATTCCATAACATGACCTCTATATATATTAAATGAAAGACTTAATATAATGACATTAAATCATTATCAAAAAGTATTATTAATATTACCTATTGCTTATTATAATGACTAAAAAAAATCTATAAAGTAAAATTACTTTATAGAGTTACATTATCAACCATGTTAAATAAATAATAATAACTAATTCTAATCATTTCTAATCTTTCTATCGTTTCTTCATCATCTTTATATTTTTCATATAAGATATTAATTTCTTTTTCTAAATTATCCTTAATACAGTACTTATCTATTTGTAAATCATTTTTCATAAAAACTTTCCCTCCTTTTATCTTTTTAATCTTTATTCTTAATATAATTTTAGAGCAAATTGGACCTTTTTTCAATAGAACATTAAGTTCTACTTATAATATTATTGAGGTGATGATATGAAGCTAAAAAGATTGAAAGATTTAAGAGAAGATTCTGATCTTACTCAAGCAAGATTAGCAAAATATATAAATATCACTCAACGCTCTTATTCTCATTATGAAAATGGAGATAGAGAAATACCTTTGATTATACTTATTAAACTTGCTGATTTTTATGATACAAGTTTAGATTATCTAGTTGGCAGAACTGATAAAAAGAAGATGAATAAATGACATCTTCTTTTTATATTATACCATATCTTCCAATTTAAATAAATAATCATTCTTTTTAACTTCTTTTAAACCAACAACAAATTTTTAATTTTCTTCAAAATTATATATAATAATCATCTTAGAATTTTTTCTAAGTTTCATCTAAAGTATAATCACTTACATATTGAATACTTTGTTTAAAATCTCTTTGAAAATGACTACAATAGTATGTATTCTTTCTAAAATCCATAGAATACATATGATATAAAACATTCTTCTATATATTGATTAATTCTTTCTTCAATTATTATTGCTTTCTCCTACTCACTATATAATAGTATTTTTATTATGAATGAGCACTTATGACTAGTAATTTGTTACAATATTTTATAGAATAATAGTATGTGGAGGAAAATAGATATGAATGTAAAACAAATAATTACTGATGCTGCAAAGAAAATCGCAAGTGATAAAGCTTTACAAAAACAATTTCAAACTAATCCAGTAAAAGCTTTAGAAAAAGTGTTAAATGTTGATTTACCTGATGACTTATTAAATCCTGTTATTGAAGGAATTAAGGCTAAATTAACTGCTGATAAACTTGAAGATGCTGCAGGTTTCTTAAAAGGGTTAATAAAGTAAAAAATTCTTAGATTTTTATATCTAAGAATTTTTCCATATTTATCACTATTTCTTTTATTATATATTTTTTTATATTTATATTCTATGTTTCCAGTATTCAAATACAGGTGTTTCTGGATTATCTTGATTCCAAGGCATTTCATGTCTTTCAAAATATCCTATAACATTATTATCATCATCTCTTACAGGTACAAAGAATTCTCTTTCTCCTGTTTTACCATTATAAAGTTCAAACATTTCTTCTTCTCCTGCATCTGCTCTTTTTAGAAATTCCTCAATCTTAGCTTTAGAATTTTCATTATGACAGTTAAAAAGACTATTACCTATTTTAACTCTATCACCATATCTTTGTTTTGCTGTTTTATTCATATATCTTACTATATGATTTCTATCTACAAAGACAACTTCATAAGCATATGCATCTAAAATACTAGCTAATACTTCTTTTGTTATTTCCATATCTAATACCTCTTCTTTCTTTTAACTATGACGATATTGATTAAAGTATTGAATTAATGATTTAACATCTAAAATAATTTTATCAAAAGCTCCTGCTTTATATAAATTTACAATAATAATTCCTATAGGTACTGCAATAATCATACCAAATACACTACTAAAACGATAACCAATAAACATAAAGATAAGCGTTGTTAGTGAATCTAAACCAACTGTATCACCTACAAATTTTGGTTGTAATAATTGATGTACTAATAAACAAATAAAATAAATAATTATCAAACCTATAGCGGTAGTATAATCTCCTGTAAGTACTAAAAATATTGACCAAGGCCAAATAGCTGTACCAGTTCCTAGAAATGGTAAAAAGTCTAAAAAGGAAATAACGACTCCTAATAAAAGAGCGTAATTTATTCTAAGTATCATAAATCCTACCCATAAAATAATAGCTATAATTCCCATGATTTTAAACTGAGCTTTAAAATATCCACCAACTGCTTTAGAAAACACATCTTTTAGCCAATCCCATCTATCAAAGAAAGATTTTGGAATAATATTTCTTGTTCCCGTCTCAATCTTTTCTTTATCAGCAATAAAGAAGTATGCTGATAATAACATAAAGATGGTCATAACTAGTAAGTTAGGAATATTTTTAGCAATATTACCTGCTACACTTAATGTTGGCATACCTATCTTACTGACTAAATCACCAATATATGTATCGATATTAATAAAGAATTCTACGATTAAATTATTTAAATCACCTGGTAATTTCGTTAATAGAACTGATAAGTTACTTCCTATCATATGAATCTCTTCAACAAATATTGCATAAGCTTGTGGAATACTTTCTACTAAAGCTATTCCTTCTCTGACAAGCCATGCAATCAAAAAATAGCATATCGCCACAACTAATGATAAGGTACCCACAATAACAAGCCAGGATCCATGCTTTCTTACCAATTTAAAATTCTTTTCAAAAAACTTTATTAATGGATTAGCTAACATTGCAATAATCCATCCTATCACAAAAGGCATAAAGAATTTTATTAATTTGGGTACTAAAATAAATATTAATATTATTCCTATTATATATACTAATATATTTAATATTGTTTTTATATGTTTAGATGGCATATTTCACACTCCTCTCACATCATATATTACTTATATAATAACATAAATTCACTTTAAAATCCTTAATATTGTTTTAATTCTTTATTATAGATTTATTGATTTTTTTATCTTTTTATTTTTAAGTTTGAGTATAAATAAAAAAACTTAATTATATTATTAAATAATACAATTAAGTTC
>JAXJVS010000104.1:0-7718 GCA_036308445.1 Bacilli bacterium
AGCACCCGATGATGTCAATCTTTCATCATCACTTATAAAATAAAAACATTGAAAGTCAGTCAGGAATTCTCAGTCATGATAGAATTTAAGGGGTGGAATTTTGAATTACGAAAAAAACAAAAAAATTTGACCCTGGCTTTCCTATACTCTGATTTCCTTATATTTTTCTGATTTCAGCTAAAATTATAACAGATAAATCATTAAAAACAATCGTTAATGACACCTTTTCATACTTTTTGTAAAACAAAATTCCACTATTTTAGCTATAGTGGAATTTAATTCTACAAACTGGAATTTAACTTTTCAATTCACCTTATTATAATCCCATAAACTAAACTTACCATTTATTTCAATATCATCGATCTTCTCTATATTTTCTAACCTAAAAGCATAACCTTCCCAACAATCATCTTGAATAATATCAACATATATCCAAAATTCTTCTTCCATTAACATATCTTTAAACTTAGAATCAACTTTTATACAATCACTTAGATACCCTCTAGCAATAATCATTCCTTTAACATAATCTCATTGGTAATCCTTATATTTATTCATTGCATTTTTATCAATACTTTTACCTACATGAATAAGTATTTCACCACGATAGTTTATTTTCCAAGTTCTTAACTCATATTTTTATACCTTCTGCTACCAAACTTGCATAGGCTGTTTTATAGTGATAACTTTCATTGTCTAATCTTTCTAATCAAACTGATAAGGCGACTGAGTTTCGGGATTACGATATTCATGTTTTTCATAATATCCTATAAGATTTCCTTCTTCATTACGTAAAGCAATCATATATACATCTTTATTTTCTTTATCATCATGATACATGTATATACGATTATTAGACTGATTTGATTGAAACCAACCTATAATCTTATTAATTAATTCAATAGATTGACTATTATGACAATCAAGTAAACTCTTACCTAACAACAACTTTCCACCTCTTTTTTTATATTTATTAAAAGCTGCAGAATTCATATAAATAATGATATGATTTAAATCACAAATAACTATAGCACTATGATCTTCATCTAAAACACTCTTAAAAAATTGTGTAAATTCCATAACTATTCCCCTTTCTTAATTAAAAAATAAAATATTCCGTTTCTTTCAGATCGTTAGACCTAAGCTTTTTTAAAGATTTTTTGGTTATTCACTTCTATCTGACAAAATGACAATCCTTTTTTCTAGCATCTGAATAATCATAAATCTCTCTAATTCTTTGCCAAATCCTCTTCCTCGATATTGTCGAAGTACTTTTAAAATACCTATACTTCCTTCTAAATGCTCTCCTACAAAACCAATTCTCTCATCATTAAATACTCCCATAAAAAGTTTACCACAACAAATAACTTTTCTTAACTCATACTTGCTCAAATGATGATAATAAGAAACAATAAGTTCAACATCAACCACTTTAGCCCTCTTAATTTGAAGAGATGTATTATTTATAGGAAGATCCTCTCATAAATATACAGCCTGATAACACTGCAATGTTCCCATTAACTGATAACGCTTTTAAGCAAAATCAACCACTTCTCGCTAAAACGGAAACAATATTTTATATTGACTTTTTCATCTTTGATTAATCATTGAATACTAGTTTCACAATGATGAGTAGCTAACATATATACATCACTTACAACATCTCATAAGAAAATACTTTTCACATTTTCTTTGTTATTTCTGCAGTACCTCTTTTGATAACTTCTCTCAAACCCACATATAAAATAGGATTCGTTTCTAAATAGATACTAAATCCTTCATAAACTGGTTTCATTAAAATAGATAATAACATATTTCAACCATACTTATGAAAAAGCCACTAGTTTACACCAGTAGCATTATAAACATCTCATAAGAATTTTTCGATTATCACCATTCACCTATTTTACCAGTTCTTAGTTCAATTTTCACTTTGTTTTTTACCATGTTCAACATAGGCATATCTGTAATAGAATCTGAATATCCCCAAGAATTATCATAATCAATCTCATATCCTTGTTCCTTTAAATATTCATTAATTCTTATAACTTTCTCTTCTCGTTTACAATTTTTAGAAATAATAATACTTGAAGGATGATTATTTATTCTCTTTGTTTTAGTACCTATTAATACATCAATAGGTAATCTAGTATATTGCATATACTCTTCAACTGAAGCTGTACATAATACAATAACACATCCCTCTTCTTTTCTTTTTTCTAATTCTTTGACTACATTCAAATAATAATGTGGTTCAATGATTTGAATATAGAAATCTTGAAGTTCCTGATCACTCATTTTATCTAAAGGAAATAATAACGCTTGTTTTGCAGGAATAAATGAACATAAATTTAACTTATATCCTAAATATAATACTCCTACTTTTATAAATCTAAATACCGATAATGGATGTTTAACCATATAATATTTTAATAAATGATATATAGAATCTCCTTGACTCAATGTGTTATCAAAATCAAATAAAGCAACTTTCTGTTTCAATATTTCACCCCCTAATATAATGATTTTCCTTCTTCAAATAAATAATAATCAATAGTAAGTATAATTTCTTCATCATTGATAGCTCGATCAAAATTTTCTAAAAACATTTCTTTCTCATCATTATCATAACCTACTTTTACAAAACAGCCATCTAATACAATAAAAGGAACAGATCCCGTATTATCATCAACAGTATAATCTTTTAATAAACTTATTGTTTTGGCATATAAATCTAAAGAAGACTCTTTATCAATATCATGCAATGTTACCTTTAAACTACGACCATAATTATCTTCTAAATAAGGAATAACATCTTCCTTAAATAACTGACATTTAGGACATGTAGAAACATAGAAAAAATCTAAATGATATTGTTCAGAAAAAACACAGCCACTTATCAATAAAGACAAAACAAGAATAAACTTTTTCATTTAAAATAAAACCTTAATCCTTCTAACTCATCACTATATTCTTTATCTTTTGTAGCACTGACAATATCTTTTATAAGATATTCTTCATCACCAGACGTATAACCTAATATCGCAAAATAGTCTTTTAATACAATAAATGGTCCTGTTCCATAAAATTCTTCATCAAAATTTTCTAATGAGTCTACAATCTTATCATAAGGTACAACTGTATTAGGATCATCCAAATCATATTGGCTGATGACAAGATTATCATTAAATGTTTTTTCTAAATAAGGAATAACATCTTCTTTAAATGCTTTACATTCACTACATCCTTGAACATAGTAAAACTCTAATTCAACTGTTTTATTAAGTTCAATAGGATCTACTTTAGGAGCACATCCTAATAATAAAAATAATACTAAAATTAACTTTTTAATCATCTTTATCCTCCTAACGATATTATAAACTATCTTATCATTAATGTATAGAAACAAAATTTACATTAATTAATAATTCTATTGCAAAAAAATAATTTTAATAATATAATGTTATTGAGGAGGATGGGAAGATGAGTTTCAAATGGACAACTAACGATATTGCTACTATGACGATATCTATTTATGAAACAAACATTACATTGAATAAAGCTGCATGTAGGCATTTTGAAGATGTTACCCATGTTTTATTGGGATTTGATGATGAAACTAATCAAATCGCAATAAAACCAGTAACCAAAGAAGAAATAGATAAAGAAATCTATCCTGCATCGCAATTACATCGCATTTCTCTTGGTAAAAGTTATGGAAGAATTACAAATAAAAATTTTGTTGAAGATATATCACAAAGATTTCATTTTGATTTTTCTAATACGCAATGCTTTAAATATCAAGCGAAATTTGATGTTATTCATCAAATGATGATTATTCAGTTATAAGGAGGGAATGTTATGTCAATGACTATCATCTGGACAATTATTATTGTAATAAGCATTATTGTAGAAGCTGCTACAATTAATCTGGTTAGTATCTGGTTTGCTTTTGGAGCATTATTTGCAGTGATTTGTGACCAGTTAGGTTTGTCTATACTTTTACAGATTGTTATTTTTACAATAAGTTCAACAATTATAATTGCCGCAACAAGACCACTTGCAAAAAAGTACTTGAGGGGAAAAATTACTAAGACAAATTTGGATCGTATTATTGGTAAACATTGTTTAATTACAGAAAAAATAACACCTGATCAAAAAGGTGAAGCCAAAGTCAATGGAAATCTATGGAGTGCTAGTAGTTTAAACAATGAAATTATTGAAGCTGGTGAATATGGTGAAATTGTTTCTATTGAAGGTGCCCATGTTGTTGTTAGAAAATTAGATTAGAAAGAAGGAATGAATTATGATTGAAAAGATTTTTGGGTATTTATGGATTATTATTCTTATTATTATTTTACTATTTATTATTGCTAAAACAATTCGTATTGTTCCTCAATCTTATGCTTATGTTGTAGAAAGAATTGGGGCATATAATCGTACTTGTAATGTAGGCTTACATGTTTTAATTCCATTTTTAGATAGAATTGCTAATAAAGTATCATTAAAAGAACAGGTTATGGATTTTGCTCCACAACCAGTTATAACTAAAGATAATGTTACAATGCAGATTGATACCGTAGTATATTTCCAGATTACTGATCCTAAATTATTTACTTATGGTGTTGTTAGACCATTAAATGCTATTGAAAACCTAACTGCAACAACATTAAGAAATATTATTGGAGATCTAGAATTAGATGAAACATTAACTTCTAGAGATATTATCAATTCAAGAATGCGTGCTATCTTAGATGAAGCTACTGATCCTTGGGGAATTAAAATTCACCGTGTAGAAGTTAAAAACATTATACCACCTCGCGATATTCAAGAAGCAATGGAAAAACAGATGCGTGCAGAACGTGAAAGACGTGAAGCTATTTTACAGGCTGAAGGTAAGAAAACAGCTGCTATCTTAAATGCTGAAGGTAAAAAAGAAGCTATGATTCTTGAAGCTACTGCTGAAAAAGAAGCTAAGATTGCTAGAGCTACTGGTGAAGCTGAAGCTTTAAGATTAATTTATGAAGCTCAGGCACAAGGTATCAGTTATATTAATGATGCTGATCCAAAACAAGCTTATGTAACATTAGAAGGATTTAAAGCTTTAGAAGAATTAGCTAAAGGACAATCTACTAAGATTATCATTCCAAGTGAATTACAAGGAATTGCTGGTACACTTTCTGCTTTAAGTGAAGTTGTAAAAGATCCAAAAAAAGAAGATAAAGACTAAAACTTCCCGAATTGGGAAGTTTTTACTTACAGTAGTTTTTACGTTGAATATCTATTATAGTTGATAAATCCTCTGCTATATCTAAAAATTCATCAATGTCACCTTTCGCCATCTTATAATCTAATTCTTCAGGATATAAAGGTATAAGTTTATAAAAGTTAATCTTCTTGTCATTAGATAATCTTAAATCTTCTTCTAATCCCTTTACTAATACTATTGAAGTAAACTTTACACTTTCATCAAAGCAATCTCCATCACCAAAAGTATGACCATAACCTATCCATGTATTTTGGTCTATTGGACATCTAGCAATGATTTTTAACCAGCGTATTGGCCAATACCACTTTTCTTCATTACTCTTAATATTCCAATCAGCAGGTAAATCTTTAACTCATTCACATTTTTCTCATTTATATTTTTCAAGTTCACTGGGAACATTCATTCAATGTGCTCTTAATCCTATTATTACTAATGAGTAATATGCTCTTTCGATAGCTGGTTTAATAATGGTTATATCTAAATGTATATCCGGAGAATACAATTCATGAAAGACTTCATCAAAATTGTCAATATTATCTTTAATATACTTTTCTAATTCATTAAGTTCTTTTTCATCATATAACTTAACTTTATTTTTTCTTAAATCTATAAAAAAAGCTCATCATTAATCACATCATATATAAATGAAATATTTATAATTGAAATTATTTTATTTTATTGATATTTTTTGACATTTTTTATATAATTGATAGAGTAATTGTCAAGGGGTGGGAACAATGAAAAAAGCTTTTAGTAATGAACTTTATGTTGAATTACAATCTAAACATATACAAGAAAGAATTAATCAATTTGATAATAAATTATATCTTGAATTTGGTGGTAAGTTATTTGATGATTATCATGCTTCAAGAGTTTTACCAGGTTTTAAACCTAATAGTAAATTAATGATGCTTTTAACTTTAAAAGACAAGGTTGAAATCATTTTTGCAGTTTGTGCTAAAGACTTAGAAAAACAAAAAACAAGAGGAGATTTAGGAATTACGTATGATGTAGAAGTTATGCGTTTAATTGAAGAATATAGACGTGTAGGCTTATATGTTGGTAGTGTAACTATTACTCAATATGAAAATCAGAATGCTGCTGATACCTTTAAAAAACAATTAGAATTAAGTGGTATTCCTGTATTCTTACAATATCCTATTCCTGGATATCCTAATAATATTGATTTAATTATTAGTGATGAAGGATTCGGTAAAAATGATTATATTAAAACATCCAGACCATTAGTTGTCGTTACTGCACCAGGTCCAGGTTCTGGAAAAATGGCTACATGTTTATCTCAATTATATTTAGAACATAAACACGGTATAAGAGCAGGATATGCTAAGTTTGAAACATTCCCTATTTGGAATATTCCTTTAAAACATCCTGTTAACTTAGCTTATGAAGCAGCTACAGTGGATTTAAATGACGTTAACATGATTGATCCATTTCATCTAGAAAAATACAATAAAACAACTATAAACTATAATAGAGATATTGAAATATTCCCTGTATTAAATGCTATGTTTACACGTATCTTTGGTGAATCACCATATCATTCTCCTACTGATATGGGAGTAAATATGGCAGGATATGCAATTATCGATGATGAGGCTGCTAAAGATGCAAGCTGCAGAGAAATTGTTAGACGTTATTATCATACTCAAGTAGATTATTTAAAAGGAAAGATTGATGAAAAATCTCTTACTAAGATGGAAATGTTATTATCTCAGGCAGGAGTTTCAGTAAAAAACAGAAAATGTGCTGTTTATGCTAATCAGTTAGCTGAAGAGTTGAAAGGTCCTGTTTGCGCTATTGAATTAAATGATGGTACTTTAATCAGAGGGAAAACTTCTCATTTATTAAAATGTTCTAGTTCAGCTATGTTAAATGCTTTAAAATATTTGGCAGGCATTGATAAAGAAGAAAAATTACTTTCTCCTGATATGTTGGAATCTATTAGAGCATATAAAAACAATATCCTAAAAGATGAATATCCATTATTAGATACACATGAAGTTCTATTAACATTATCTATTGCTTCTAGAACAGATGAAAATGCAAAAAAAGCATTAGAAGTCATTAATCAATTAGCAGACTGTGAAGTACATTCTACTGTCGTATTATCTAAAGAAGATAATAAAGTCTTTAGAAAATTAAAAATGAATTTAACATGTGATCCTAAGCAAGCTTAGGATCTTTTTATATGAAAAAGAATAAGCTTTCGCTTATTCTTTTAGTCACTTAAATCTTCACCATTAGTTTCAATAACTTTCTTATACCAATAGAATGATTTCTTTCTAGCTCTTTCTAAAGTTCCTTCTCCGGCATTATTCTTATCTACATATACTAGACCATAACGTTTATCCATTTCACCTGTAGAAGCAGATACAATATCAATCGCAGACCAGACATGGTATCCAATAATATCTACACCTTCAACATC
>JAXJVS010000105.1:0-2277 GCA_036308445.1 Bacilli bacterium
GTATCAGAAAGTATGAAGTATAAGGTGTTTAAATTATTATCTCTATTCTCTATGGTGATAGCTGCAGGAGCTGTTAGTGGAGCTTCTAGATTTGGAATTTGCCAAGAAAGTGGAGAAGATGAATTAAGAAAATTTAAAAGATTTTAAGGAGGAAGGTGGATGAAATCAAACCGATATAATTAATTAGATTAGTTTTTGGTTCCTTACAAAATAAAAGAGGAATAAAAGTAGGTTTTTAGCTATTTGTACAGTTATATTGATTCTTCATTATATAAGTACATTTTTATGAAAAAACAAAAAGAAACTATTATTGAACAAGAAACCAGGAGAAAAATTATGAAAAAAATCACAAAATTAATTTTAACTTTATCTTTATTTGTTTTTGCAATACCGATTCGTTCAGCTCAAGCTTTATCTAGTCAAGAAAGATTATTGGCAGAAGAACAATTAAAATATGAAATAGTTGAATTGTTTCCAGAAAAGTTCAAAACAAGAGAAGATATTAGTACTATGACATTAGCAGAAATTGAAGCAAGAGCTGGAACGTACTCAAAACTTGTATATAATGGTGATTCTGTAACTCAGGCCGATGTATTTATAAGTGCGTTTAAAGGTGCTGGATGGGCGACGTCAGCTACAGGATATATAGATTATACTCAAGAAAAGGGATATACAATTTCTATTAGTAGTTCAAAAGAATGGGATTGTAAGGCAAGGGTTGAGGCAACTGTTACATATTCTAATAGATCAGCAATTACCCATCATGTAAAAGTAGAAAAAGGGAAAATCTGTTCAATAGGTATTTTTGCTGATGTTACAGCAAAAGAGTATACTGGATACATTTATGATAACTATACGAATGCTTTATTAAGTACTTATAAAGGAACTTTAAGAGTAGCTGAGGGTAGTTATCTTGATGGAATATATCATGGACAATCAGTAAAAAAATTTTATAATGTGAATTACACTATAAATAAGTCTGTAGATAGATAATATGAAAAAATTAAGGCCTTATTTAATTTGTATATCTTTATTACTGCCATGGATTGTTTATTTCAACGGAAATATTCCAAAAACAACGCCCACAAACAATTTTCCAGAAACCGAAATGTATTTAACTGCGATTATATTAGCGTTAATTGCTTTGTTTTATCCAGATGAACATTAAACAAATGCTCTATTAAAAAATAAGATACATAAATTGCTTAAACGATAAAAACAAAGGGCTATAACGAAATAAAAAATTAAACCTTGCAACAAAAAAAGACAATACATCATCTTTAGATGATATGTATTGTCTTTTTTAGCATAATGAGATTATGGAAACCACTAGATTTGGAATTAAAAATTGGTTCTAATGATGAGGTTGTTTCTTTCCTAAAAGTGTTAGAAGGAGTGAATCTTAATCAATATCTAAAAAGAAAAGAATGTCGGGGCAGAAATGGATATGATAACGTTATACTTCTTAAGTTTGTTCTCTTTTCGAGAATGTAATCTTTATGTAACAATAATATTAGATTTATGTGTATCACTCATGTTGAAAGTGCAAGTTTTATAGCATTTGAAAGATGACTAAATGATTATTTTATTCGTGATATTGATGGTATCTATTTTGAAGTCACAGAAAATATCTGTAATCTGTTGCCTTCTGATAAATTGGTTCAGTCTGTTGATAGTACTAAAATAGAAGCTGATGCAAATAAATATTCTTTTTTTATATAAGAATATTCAATGAAAGAATGAAACTATTTTCTAAAATAATAGAAATGAATATGGAAAGAAACAATGAATATACAGGAGAATATCCAAAAATAAAACAAAAATAACGAGCTATGAAAGTTGTAGATAAGAACTTATCAATAGAATTAGGAAAAGAATTAAAGAAATAGAGAAGCGTACAAGAAGAGTATTAAATAATGTAAAAATAGAATTTTTAATTGTATGTTTAGGTTACAATTTTCAAAGAATATCACAAACATAGATTGAAAAAAGTTTTAACTACAGATGGGGTACTGATGTGGATATTGAACCTAAAAATAGGTGAAAAGATGAAAAGGTCAATGTATCTTGAACTAGAATAGATGAAGATACTTTTTTATTAGGTAAAATAAATCCTCAAAGAAATGTTTTTAAATCTGAAATAACGGTTTTCATTCAATGTTATTGAAAACATCAATTCTTTTTATCAGGTATAATATAAATATCTAATGAAAGAGAGGTACCTTCAATGGCTAACAATGACGAACTATTTCAACAATTTATCGATGACTTTAAAAA
>JAXJVS010000106.1:0-2241 GCA_036308445.1 Bacilli bacterium
AAGAGTTAGATACGATTACAAGAGAAAAGAATCGATTAGAAATGGAAAGAATTTCTATTGAAAAAGAAGATAAGAATGAAGATAATGAAAAACGTTTAATTGAAATTAAAGCGAGAATTGCTTCATTAGATGAAAAAAGTATGGGTTTAACTGATAAATGGAAAGAAGAAAAGAAATCATTAGATCATATTAAAAAATTAAAAGATCAAAAAGTAAGATTAGAAGCTTTAAAAGATAAATATGAGACAGAAGGTAATTTAGAAGAAGCTTCTAAAATCAAATATCAGACCTTACCACAAATAGAAAAAGAAATCAGTGAATACCAATCAAAAGAAAAAGATGATGCTTTATTACAAGAAAAAGTATCTGTAGATACAGTAAGTGAAGTTATCGCTAGATGGACTGGAATTCCAATGAATAAATTAATGGAATCAGAAAGAGATAAATTATTACACCTAGATGATACATTAAGAAAAAGAGTTGTTGGCCAAGATGAAGCTATTGAAAAAGTAAGTGATGCTATCTTACGTTCAAGAGCAGGTATTAATGATGAAAATAGACCAATAGGATCATTCTTGTTCTTAGGACCTACTGGAGTAGGTAAAACAGAAGTTGCTAAAAGTTTAGCAGAACAATTGTTTGATAGTGAAAAGAATATCGTTCGTATAGATATGAGTGAATATATGGAGAAATTTAGTGTTTCTCGTTTATTGGGAGCTCCTCCAGGTTATGTAGGTTATGAAGAAGGTGGACAATTATCAGAAGCAGTGAGAAGACAACCTTATAGTATCGTTTTATTAGATGAGATTGAAAAAGCGCATCCAGAAGTCTTTAATATTTTATTACAAGTCTTAGATGATGGAAGAATAACTGATTCAAAAGGTAATGTTGTTAGCTTTAAGAATACAATTATTATTATGACTTCTAATATTGGTTCACAATACTTACTTCAAGGAAATAATGAAGAAACAAGAAAAGAAGTAGAATTAGAGTTAAAATCTCATTTTAAACCAGAATTCTTAAATCGTATTGATGAAACAATTATGTTTAATTCATTAGATCAAAGTGTTGTATATAAGATTATTGATAAATTTATTGATCAATTATCAGAAAGATTAAAAGATAAGAAGATTACTATTGAATTAAGTGAAAATGCTAAAGCAGAAATCGCTAAAGAAGGATTTGATCCAACATTTGGAGCAAGACCATTAAAAAGATTCATTCAAGCTCACATTGAAACAATGTTAGCAAAAGAAATGATTAAAGGTCATATTCATAAAGATAATCATGTTTTCATTGATTATATAGACAATCATTATGTTATGAATACTCATTATTAGATGAAACCAATTATTGGTTTCATTTTTTTATTAATATTCACTTTTTGTCCATAATTTTTATGTAATATGTTATATGTCTCATATATTTTATAATTTGTAATACTATATTAAATGGAGGACAATTATGAAATATCATGGATTAACAGATGAACAGGTTAAAGAAAGACAAAAACAAGGTTTAGTTAATATAGATGATCATCATATTTCTAAATCAAAAAAACAGATTATCATTGAACATACTTTTACGTATTTTAATTTTTTAAACATCTTTTTAGCAATGATTATTATCTTTACTGGACATTTTAAGAATTTAACTTTTGTAGGGGTTGTATTTACAAATACTTTTATTGGTATTATCCAGGAATTAAAAGTGAAAAAGATTCTTGATAACTTAGAAGTTATAACTGTAAGAAAAACAAAAGTCATCAGAAATTCTCAAATGATAGAAATACCAGTAGAACAGTTAGTTATAGATGATATTGTATGTATTGAAAATGGACATCAGATAGCAACAGATTGTCAAATACTAACTCATGATGGTATAGAAGTCAATGAATCATTATTAACTGGTGAAGCAAAACCAATAAGAAAAAAAGTTAATGATGAATTATTAGCAGGAAGCTTTCTGGTAGCTGGTAGTGCTCTAGCAAAAGTGATAAGAGTAGGACATGATAATTATGCTACAAAGCTTGCATCCAAAGCTAAGAATAAAAATAGAGCTTCTTCTCAAATGAAAGATGCTATTGAGAAGATGATTAAAGTATTGAGCATTATCATTATCCCAGTAGGTTTAGCGTTATTTTATTCGCAGGTGAATACTTCACAATCGTTAGATGAAGCAATAGTACATACTGTTGCAGGAGTTGTAGGTATGATTCCTGAAGGTTTAGTTTTATTGACC
>JAXJVS010000107.1:0-19835 GCA_036308445.1 Bacilli bacterium
CTGATTGCGTAAAATGCCATGCATAGACTAAGAGATATTAATACAATTTTTAAAGATGTTCTTAGCTATAACTGTACCTTTAGTTACAAGAATTATATAAAAACAGAGTTTATTTTGTAAAAAAGTTTAACAACTCCGGTATTTTGGAGTTTATTCTCTATTTTTCTATACATGATAATACTATTTCTATTATAATAAATATAGATGATACAAAGGAGGATGATTATGAGCTGGAAAAGATATTTTGATAATAGAATACTAAAAAGGGGATATGAATATTATAAATTTGGAAATATTCTTTCACTTGAATACAATGATGATAATACAGTAGATGCTAAAGTAGATGGTACAAGAGTATATCATGTACATATTGATTTAGAAGATAAATTGGGTATGGAGTGTACTTGTCCTCACTATGAAGAAGGAAACTTTTGTAAACATTTAGCAGCTGTATGGTATGCTGTTGATAATGATGAAGAAGCTTATGATGATGAAGATGACTACTGTGACGAGGATGATGATTATGATGATGAAGATAAACATGAAGTTATCAAGAATTATGACTTAAAAGGAACTTGTTTACAGCTTGATGATATTAATCGAATGGTAGACAATTGTGATGTGGAAGTTCTAAAAGAGTTTCTGAAAGAAACCTTAAACTCTCGTTCATCAATTCTTACTCAATTTATATCTAAAACCTGTTCTTATATGACATATCCATTAAAAGTATATGAACATGAAGTTATTTCTTTAATGAATTCTTATAGATATATTGATTATGATAATTATGAAGATTTTGAGAAAAATGTCTTTGATTTTATTGATACATATATATTTAAGTTAGTACAGGATAATAGATTAGATGATGCTTATCATTTAACTCAATTGGTAATTAGAAAATTGAATTATATAGATATTGAAGAATATGAATTATTAGAATCTGTACTTGATACAATCTTACATGTGTGGGAATGTATTTTAGAAAAATGTAATGATATGGATCTAAAAAGAAAAATGTTTGTCTGGTTTAAAAATCAGTTAGACATAAGTTATCTTGATTTAACAAGTGAGATTATGTATATTCTTTCGCACTATTTTAATGAGGAAGAATTTCTAGAACAAACAATAGAATTAATTAAATATAAAATTCAATCTTTGAAATATGTTGATGAGTATCGTAGGTATGAATTAGAAAAATGGTTGGAATATGCATTCGATTTAAATATTAATAAAGAAAAGTATATTAAAGAATACTGGCATATGCCATGGATTAGACAATACGTAATCAAGCAAAGTATTGATAAAAAAGATTATATAAAAGCTATATCAGTATTAAAAGAAAGCAAGAAGCGAGATAAAGAATATAGTTATAGAATGACTAAAGAGTATAGTCATCAATTATTAGATATATATCAGATCATTGGTGATAAAGAAGCTTATAAAGAAGAATTGTGGTATATGGTTTATAATTATAATGATGTCAGTGTTGAAACATTCGAGTCATTAAAATCTTTATATTTAAAAGAAGATTGGATTATAGAAAGAGAGAAAATCTTTAAAATAGCAATCAGAGAAAAAAGAATTGAAAACTTATATCTTAAAGAAAATATGTTAGAAGAGCTGTTTGATTATATTACATCTTTTCATGATATTAATAAGATACAAAGATATGAAGATTATCTAAAAAAAGATTTTTCACTAGAATTATTAGATATTTATAAAAAAGAAGTCCTAAGATTAGTACAAGTTACAGGTAAGCGTAGCTATTATCAACATATTGTTTATCTATTAAAAAGAATGCTAACATATAATGAAGGAAAAATAATTGTTAAACAGTTGATTGATGATTGGAAAATAAGATATCGTAATAGACCGGCAATGATGCAAGAATTAGATAAAATTCATTTTTAGTTTGTCATGATTCTCTATTATATTATTTATATATATAAAAGGAGAGAAAAATAGGAATGAAATTATTAATTAAAGTTTTTCTAATACATTAAAAGAAATACAATTATGGTTAACCATAGCGAGAGAATTATCTCTAAGTATAAAAGGAGATAATAATGTATGCTGATTTTAAGAGGAAGGAAAAAGAAGCATGAAAAAAAATAAAACAAGCAAAAGAAAAATCACATTATTAAGAAGAGATTATTTTTTATATGTTTATAAAAAATATATTTATAACGTATTTACTGAATACAATAGACGTGAAGGTGATCAGGTTATATTAGGTGTAGAAGAACATAATACAAGACCGGAAATATTAGAAGAATATTTAAATACTGCTAATCTGCCATCATTACAAAAAGAGATTATACAAGAGTGGAAGAATGAAATATTTGGCACTATGCATATTATTGCATTTGATAAAAATAAAGTTTTTGTATATTGTAAAGATACAGACAAAGTTTACCATGTGAAAATGTTAGATGATAGTTTAAAGAAGGAATTAAAAAGAGTAACATTCTTTATGCCTATTCGTATGTCATTAGTTCCATTTCAAGGAGAATATTATTTAGATTGTATCATCAATCTACAATCTCAATATGATAGATCTTTAGAAAGTCATGAAGAGTTATATGAACATATTTATGATTTGATGTTAAAGGATGAAAAGATGTTTAATAGCTGCATGTTATTTACCAAAAGAAATCTTGATGAATCTAAGTTTTCAAACATTTTCTTAGACTTTATGGGGCCTTTATCACCATTGAATTTGGGAGTAAAAGAACTAGAAACGCTAGTTAAGTTTTCCATGATGGTATGGGATTATGAGATTATAGATGATGTGAGATTAGAATTACTAGATAAAAAACAAGTTGATTTTTTAAGAGCGAGAAAACAAAAATATTTTAGCGATATAGATAGAGTTATGTTAGATTATGATATTCTTTATGATGAGGATGGTTTTGAAATATTAGTGACATCTGTTCCATCAACTGCGTATAAATCTTGATAAATATTAATTATATAAATCTTGATAAATATTAATTATGTTGCTTATTTCTATCTTTTTTGATACAATAGACGGGCAATTTATATAGAAAGGAAATATTTATGGCAAAAGTTATAAAATTAGGTCAATACAAAGGTATTGAAGTGAGTGTAGAAAAACAAGCTGTATCTCAAGAAGAAGTAGATGCTCAAATTTCAGCAATCGTTGCTCAAAGTACATCTTTAGTAGATAAAGAAACTGATGTTGTTGAAAATGGTGATGTCACTACAATTGATTTCAAAGGTATGAAAGATGGTGTAGCATTTGATGGTGGTACTGCAGAAGGATATCAATTAGAAATCGGTTCAGGTGCATTTATTCCAGGATTCGAAGATCAGATGTTAGGAATGAAAAAGGGAGAAACAAGAAACTTAAACTTAACTTTCCCTGAAAACTATGGAGCAGCTGATTTAGCAGGTGCTGATGTTGTATTTGAAGTTACAGTACATAACATTCAAACTAAAAAAGAAGCTGAATTAAATGAAGAATTTGTGAAATCTTTAGGTATGCCTGAATTAAACACTGTAGAAGATTTACAAAACATGATGAAAGCTCAATTAGAAATGCAAGCACAACAACAATACAATCAGACAGTTGAAAATGAAGTTATGAATAAGTTAATTGCTGATTGTGAAGTTGAAGTAGATGAAGCAGATGTAAACAAAGCTTTAGAAGCTCATATTCAACATATTACAATGGAATTAGCTCAACAAGGTATGGCATTAGATCAATATCTTCAAATGATGGGTATGAATGAAGACGTATTACGTCAGCAATTAACACCTACAGCTACTCAACAAGCTAAATTTGAAGCTATTATTGATGAAGTTGCTAATGTAGAACAAGTTCATATTACAGATGAAGAATTAGATGAACAAGTATTAAAAATTGCAGAATACAATCATGTAACTAAAGAACAAGTTTTAGAAAAAGTAAGCTTAGATGATTTAAGACATGATTTTAGTAGAGTTAAAGCAAGTTCATTAATTATTGGTAGCGCAATTGTGAAATAACGAAAGTTATTTCACTTTTTTTGTTTTCAGATTATAATGTTTTTGAGGTGGTATTATGCCAGATAGAATTACAAAAGAACAACGTTCTAAAAATATGTCACATATCAAAGGTAAAGATACTTCAATTGAAATTAAAGTTAGAAAATATTTATATCACCATGGTTTTAGATACAAGAAAAACGTAAAAGACTTACCTGGAACACCAGATATTTATATTCCTAAATATCATGCTGCTATATTTATTAATGGCTGTTTCTGGCATCACCATTATAACTGCAAACTAGCAGTTATACCTAAATCAAGACAGGAATACTGGATAAATAAAATCAATAAAAATGTAGAGAATGATATTAAACATTATGAACAATTAAAAAGATTGGATTATAAAGTCATTACTGTCTGGGAATGTGAAATCAAAGAAGCATTTGATGAACGAATGAAAGAATTAATAGAAGAAATAAAAGGGGCTACAGATTAATCAGTAGCCTCATCTATGTGTTCTTGTAATCTCCTAGCATCTTGAGAGTATTGACAATTGTTTGATGATTCATCGTATGTAGCATATTTTACAATAAAGAATAATAGAACAATAACGACTGTTATGATTAAAATATGAATTTTTTTCATCTTATTTCTTTAAATGTCTAATATCTACATATTGTGGAATACCATTTACATAATTGACATTGATTTCACCTTGAATTAATGGATATAAGTAATCATATAATTCTTGAGTAATATCATTAAGTTCATCATTAATCCAGTTAGTAGGAATACGTTTTTCAAGATTTGCAATCTTAGATACATCGTTATAATCGCATTCAATTAAATATGGATCATTGCTAGTACGATTAAATACCATCATGACTCCTGTTTTGCCATTCATTGAAGTTTTAACAGCATATTCACCAATAGCGAATGATTCATCTAAATCTACAGCTGAAGCAATATGTCCAGCACATCTTTGTAAAACATTTAATTCAATACTTCTTACTTTACATTTAAATTCATTAGAAACCATATTTTCTAATACTTTACCTGTACCAGAGTGTAAAACATGACCAAAAGCATCTTTTTGTAAGAATTCTGAATCATTATCTAAATATTGACCATTTTCATCTTTGATACCTTCGCTAACAGCAATAATGATACTTCTTTTTCTTTTGAAAACTTCTCTAATATCATTTAAGAATTTTTCTTTAGAGAAAGGAACTTCTGGTAGATAGATTAAATCAGGAGCATCTGAATATTCAGTTCTTGCTAGTGCACTAGCAGCAGTTAACCATCCAGCATTTCTTCCCATGATTTCTACAATTGTAACAGCATCTAATTTGTAGATTGAACTATCATAAGCAACTTCTAACATTGATGTTGCTACATATTTAGCAGCACTACCAAATCCTGGTGTATGATCTGTTCCCATTAAATCGTTATCAATTGTTTTAGGAATACCGATAAAACGAATAGGTGATTCAATAGTATCGGCATAAGCAGATAATTTCGCAACTGTATCCATTGAATCATTTCCACCAATATAATAGAAATCAGTAATTTCTAAATCTTTAAACTTTTTAAATAAAGTTGAATATGTTTGGGGATCATCTTGATAAGTAGGAAGTTTATAACGACAGCTTCCTAAATACATAGCAGGAGATTGTTTTAGATCCTTGATTTTTTCATCATTATCAAATATTTCTAATAAATCAAAATATTTACCTTCTAATAAACCTTTAACACCATTAATCATTCCATAAACATGGTCAAATTGGTGAGAACTTTGACATTCACTGATGATACCAGCTAGAGATGCATTAATAGCAGCAGTTGGTCCACCAGACTGACCAACAAAACAATTTCTTTTTTTCATTTCTTATTTGGCCTCCTCATAATATTTTCACCAATATTCTAACATCTTTATATAAGAAAAAAAAGGATTTTTGTCTTGTATCAAGGAAAGTTATGAATAAGGTATAGAATTTTAAAAACAAAAAGAGTATAATGAATATGTATGTATAGGAGGAATATTTTATTATGGCTAAAACATATTTATCAATGGATGGAAACCAAGCCGCTGCTCACGTCGCATATGCATTTAGTGAAGTAGCAGGTATTTATCCAATTACCCCTTCTTCTCCAATGGCAGAACATTCAGAGAACTGGGCTGCTCAAGGGAAGAAAAACATTTTTGGGTCATCTGTAAACGTAATTGAAATGCAATCTGAAGCAGGTGCTGCTGGGGCAGTACATGGTGCACTTCAAGGTGGAGCTTTAGCTACTACTTTCACAGCTTCACAAGGTTTATTGTTAATGATTCCAAACTTATATAAAATTCAAGGTGAATGCTTACCAGGTGTATTCCATGTAGCTGCTAGAGCATTAGCAACTCGTTCATTAAATATCTTCGGAGATCATCAAGATGTTTATGCTTGTCGTCAAGTTGGAGCACCAATGATCTGTTCTCATTCAGTTCAAGAAGTTATGGATTTAGGAGGAATTGCACATTTAACTGCTATTAAAGCAAGTGTACCTGTAATTCATTTCTTTGATGGATTCAGAACTTCTCATGAAATTCAAAAAGTAGAAGTTATGGATTATGATGTGTTAGAAAGCTTATTAGATAAAGAAGCTGTTAAGAAGTTTAAAGAAAGAGCATTAAATCCACATACTAATCCAGTTGAACGTGGTGGAGCTGAAAATGATGATATTTACTTCCAAGGTAGAGAAGCTCAAAACAAACATTATGAAGCAGTAGTAGAAGTTGTTGCTGATTATATGACAAAAATTTCTGAAATTACTGGAAGACATTATGCGCCTTTCACTTATTATGGAGCTGAAGATGCTGATAGAGTTATTATTGCAATGGGTTCTGTAACTGAAACTATTCAAGAAACTATTGATGAAATGGCTAAATCTGGTGAAAAAGTTGGTTTAGTTAAAGTCCATTTATATAGACCATTCTCACCAAAATATTTATTAAAAGTATTACCAGAAACAGTTAAGAAAATCGCTGTATTAGATCGTACTAAAGAAATGGGAGCTACTGGTGAACCATTATACTTAGATGTATGTTCTGTATTAATGAACAGTGGTATTAAAGTTGTTGGTGGACGTTATGGTATGGGTTCTAAAGATACAACTCCACGTCAAATCAAAGCTGTTTATGATCATTTATTAAAAGAAGATCCTCATACTTCATTTACAATTGGTATTGTTGATGATGTTACTCATTTATCATTAGAAGAAGATAAAGATTTTAATGTAGAAGCTGATTATACTGCTTGCTTATTCTATGGTTTAGGATCTGATGGTACTGTATCTGCAAACAAATCTTCTATTAAGATTATTGGAGATCATACTGATTTATATTCACAAGCATATTTTGCATATGATAGTAAAAAAGCAGGTGGAGCTACTCGTTCTAACTTAAGATTCGGTCATTCACCAATTCGTGCTACTTATTATGTAAATAATGCTGACTTTATTTCATGTTCATTAGATAACTATGTATTAAAATATGATATGTTAAAGAACTTGAAAAAAGGTGGTTCTTTCTTATTAAATACTGAATTTGATGAAAATGAAGTTGTAGATTATTTACCAAATAAATTAAAGAAACAATTAGCTGATAAAGAAGCTAAATTCTATATTATTAATGCTAATAAATTAGCAAATGAAATTGGTATGGGTAGACGTACTAATACTATCTTACAATCTGCATTCTTTGCATTAAATCCACAAATTTTACCAATTGAAGATGCTGTTAAATATATGAAAGAAATGGCTAAAAAATCTTATGGTAAAAAAGGTGATGCTGTTGTAGAAATGAACTATAAAGCAATTGATGCTGGAAAAGATGCTATTGTAGAAGTTGCTGTTGATCCAGAATGGTCTGACTTAACAGTAACTAGCCGTCGTGTAAGAACTGGTGATGATCATTTTGATAATTTCGTATCTATTATCAATAAATTAGATGGATATGATTTACCAGTATCTGCATTTATGGATAAATTAGATGGTTCTATGGAATCAGGTGTTTCATTTAAAGAAAAACGTGCTATCGCTGTTGAAGTACCTAGATGGAATAAAGAAAACTGTATTCAATGTAATAACTGTGTAATGGTATGTCCACATGCAACTATCCGTGCATTCTTATTAACTGAAGAAGAAATGGCTAATGCTCCTGAAGACTTAACAGATAGAGTATTAAAACCATTAGGAAAAGGTGTAGATGGTTTAATGTATCGTATCGAAGTTTCACCTGATAACTGCGTTGGTTGCGGTCTATGCGTAACTGAATGTCCAGGTAAGAGAGGCGATAAAGCATTAGAAATGGTACCAGTTAAAGAAGAATTACCACATGCTGCTTTAGCTGATTATATGTATACTAAAGTTACATATAAAGCTGATAAATATCCAACTACAGCTGTTAAAGGTGTAGGATTCATGAGACCATATTTTGAAGTATCTGGTGCTTGTGGTGGATGTGGAGAAACTCCATATTATAGATTAGCATCTCAATTATTCGGTAAAGATATGAGAATTGCTAATGCTACTGGATGTTCTTCAATCTATACAGGTTCAACTCCATCAACTCCATGTAATATTGATGAAAATGGACAAGGACCTGCATGGGCTAACTCATTATTTGAAGATAATGCTGAATTCGGATTTGGTATGAAATTAGCTGAAAACTATAACACTAAACATTTATTAGAAGTTATTGAAGCTAATAAAGCTGATTGTGAACCTGAATTACAAGATGTATTAAATAAGTACATTGAAGTTAAAGGTAATAGAGAAGAAGAAAGAGCATTATATGACACATTAGTTGATTTAGTTGAAAAATCAGCAAATGAAGGAATTAAAGCTATTTTAGATCAAAAAGGTGACTTAGTAACTAAATCTCAATGGATCATCGGTGGAGATGGATGGGCTTATGACATCGGTTACGGTGGTGTAGACCATGTATTAGCTAATGATCAAAATGTTAACATTTTAGTACTAGATACTGAAGTTTACTCAAATACAGGAGGACAATCTTCTAAATCATCTCAAGCTGGTTCTATCGCTAAGTTTACAGCTGGTGGTAAAGCAGTAGCTAAGAAAGATTTAGCTCAGATTGCTATGGCATATGGACATGTTTATGTAGCACAAGTTGCTATGGGAGCTAATCCAATGCAAACTATTAAAGCATTCAAAGAAGCTGAAAGTTATGATGGACCATCATTAATTATCGCTTACTCTCCATGTATGGAACATGGTATTAAAGGTGGATTAGCTAACCATCAACAACAACAAAAGAAAGCTATTGAATGTGGATATTTCAACTTATTAAGATATGATCCTAGATTAGAAGCTGCTGGAAAGAATCCATTACAAATCGATTCTAAAGCACCGGATTATTCTAAATTTAAAGACTTCTTATTAAGTGAAAACAGATTTGCTCAATTATTAAAAGTAAATCCAACACATGCTGAAGAATTAATGGAAAAATGTGAAAACGATGCTAAGAAACGTCGTACTCGCATTGAAGCTTTAGCAAAAGACTAATTATAAAGTTAAACACCAGTTAATCAACTGGTGTTTTTTTATGATACTTTACTGTTATCTTTTTCTACGTATTTATTGATAATTTCGCCATTAGATTTATTGATTTCTACAACATACTCCTGATTATCTTTATCATATGTTATTTCATAAATATTGACATCATTTCTAGTTTCATGATCAACATCTATATCAGTAACTTGATCTTTAGTTAATTGATATGCTTCTAAAGCTTTTTTTACTGCTGCTTCTTCCGTTATATTAGCGGTAGTATCATTTGTTGTAGAATTGTTATTACCAGTTATAGAATTGCTATTGTTTGTTGTAGAGTTGTTATCATTTGTCGTAGAATTGTTGCTATCAGTAGTATCATTGTTTTTTGTTATAGCGTTATGATTTCTAGAAGAGATTGTTCCATCACTTTTGATAGTGTATGAATATTCATTGTTGTCATCACTGAATTCAAAAGTATATAATCCATTACTCTCATCTTCTCTAGAAAAATTAACATCATTTTCACTTACATTCGCATCTTTTAAAACTGCTTTTCTCGCTTCGTCTATAGAAATACTTCTAGCAGAACATGCACATAATAAAAGAGAAGCAAAAATAAAATATTTAATTTTTTTCATTTCCTAACCTCCTTCGTTTTTATTATGTGCTTATTTTTAAATGTTATATGTCTTTTTGACAATATTTTTAACTTCTATTTCTTATAATGATTATGGGGTGAGAAAAATGGAGGTCTATATAGAAGTAACATATTTACTTAATGCTTTGCTTCTTTTTTTATCGTTTGAAATATTATCTTTTTTATTTAATATTCATTTTACTGTAAAAGAAATGTTCAAATATATGCTTACCTATAATATTTCTTTTATTTTAATATATATAGATGTCTTTGAAGGATTTCTCATCTTTTACTATTTATTATTATGTCTGTTTTATTATAGAAAACAGACTTATCTCTATTTTCCTGTCTTTATCTTTATATATATTTCTTTACTTTCTTTTTTTGATGTGTGTTTAAGTGAAATGATAGTTTTTCAATGTGTTTTAATAGTTGAAGGAATAAATATTTCATCTTTAATTATTGTTATCATTATTCTTCTTGTTTCTACTTATTTTTATATTCAGTACTGTTCATTAAAATTATCTGAGAAGGATGATTATGTAGATGTTTTTTATGATAATAAACAATATTTAGGTTTTATTGATAATGGTAATCAAGTTTATTATAAGGGATATCCATTAATATTTGTAAATAAGAAAAATATAGAAGAATATCATGCAATAGATTCAATAGTCATTAAAACAGCATTAAAAAAAGAAAAAATAGAAATTATAAAAATAAAAGAGATGGTTATCAATCATCAAATATTACACAATATTTATGTTGGGTTAATAGAGGAATGTGATTATGATTTTGTATTGGGTCCAAGAATAATGGGAGGTGTAATATGATTCTAAATATAATTAAAGAATGGCTCTTTGGTAAAAAAACTTTATATTACATTGGTAGACATGATGTTCTACCTGCACCTTTAAAAGGAATTGAAGAGGAAGAAGCGTTAATAAAGTTACAAGAAGGAGATGAGCAGGCAAGAGATTTGTTGATAGAGCATAACTTAAGATTGGTTGTCTATGTTGCAAAAAAGTATGATTCTATACCCTGTGGTAATATTGAAGATTTAATAAGTATAGGGACGATAGGTTTAGTAAAAGCAGTAAATACTTTTAAGATGGATAAGAATATTAAGCTTGCTACTTATGCTTCAAGATGTATTGAAAATGAAATACTTATGTTCTTAAGAAAAAATAATAAAGTCAAACAGGAGATTTCTTTAGATGAACCATTGAATGTAGATTATGATGGTAATGAATTGTTATTATCTGATATTGTGGGAACTGATAGTGATGTTGTCCAGGATGAGATAGAATATAATGATCAAAAAGAGAAATTTTATAAAGCATTAGAAAAACTAAAACCTAGAGAAAAGCAAATATTAATGATGAGATATGGTTTAAGTGGGTATAATGAATTAACCCAGAAAGATGTTGCTGAAGTATTAGGAATATCGCAATCATATATATCAAGATTAGAAAAGAAGATTATTAAAAAATTAAGAAATAAATTAAATGATGAATAATGTCATAATTTGTGGCTAAACTCCTCTTAGGAGTGAGTTTATGGCTAAATACAAAGTAGAATTAAATGGTTATGATATAAATAAGAGTGAGAAGTTAAGTCATAAAGAAATGATGATTCTTATAAGAAAATATCAAGAAACAAATGATCTTCAATTAAAAGAAAGACTAATTATGGCTAACTTGAAACTTGTATTATCATTGATTCAAAAGTATCAATCAAGATGTGATAATATGGATGATTTATTTCAGGTAGGAATTATTGGCTTAATAAAAGCGATTGATCATTTTGATACATCATTAGATCTTCGCTTTTCTACATATGCAGTACCTTTGATTATCGGTGAAGTTAAAAGATTTTTAAGAGATAATTCACCATTAAGAATACCTAGATCCCTTAGAGATATAGCATATAAGATATTAATAGAAACAGAAGATTATAGTAAAAAAAATCAACGTGAACCAACAATTGAAGAATTATCAAGGAAATTAAATATTGATCAATCTTTAATACTAGAAGCAATGCATTCTACTCATAGCGTATCTTCCTTATCACAGGAAGTACAAAATGATGGACAAGGAATGATAGAATTAGAAAATCAGATTGGAGATAAAAAAGATGATTTTCTTGAATTAAATAGAAGACTTGATTTAAAAGAAGCTATGAGACACTTAGATGAGAAAGAAAATTTAATTATTCGACAAAGATATTATGAAGGGCAAACACAAAGTGAGATAGCTCAAGAATTATTTATTTCTCAGGCTCAGGTCTCTAGAATTGAAAAACAGGCATTACAAAGATTACAGAAATATATGCAAAAATAAAGCATAAGATATAATGGTGATAAAATGAGATTTATATCTATGCAAAGAAAAGATGTGATTAATATCAAGACAGGGGGAAAAATAGGATTTGTGAGTGATATTGAGATTGATCCTATTTGTCGTTGTATTCAAGCAATAGTTGTTGAAAAGATGTCTGCTTTTAAATTAATTTGTTTTTTTAAAGGTCCACCTTGTATTGTAATACCAGTAGAACATATTGTGAATATTGGAGAAGATGTTATTTTAGTAGATATAGAATGCTAATTTAAAAGACGGAAACAATGTTTTTTATTGTTTTCTCTTTTTTTGTGAATCAAGATATGTTATAATGTTTAAGTAGATATATTAGGAGGTTTACTCAAAATGATGGATAAAGTAAAAAAATGGTTTTTTGAAGAAGATTCAGAAGAAGAATACGAAGATGTTGAAATAGATACAGAAGAAACAGCAAAAACAAGTATGTTTGAAAAAGCAAAATCTACTCGTACAAGTGATGCTGTAAAAGCTTTAAATGCAAATAAAGATAGCCATTTAATCTTATTTGAACCAAGAGCTTATAGTGAAACTCAAGATATTGCTAATTACTTAAAACAAAAAAGAGCAGCTGTTGTTAATTTACACCGTTTACAGAAAGAACAATCTAAACGTGTTATTGATTTCTTAAGTGGTGTTATTTATGCAATAGAAGGAGATATCCAACAGATTGGTCCAAAAATTTTCTTATGTACTCCTAAAAACATTGGAGTATCAGGAAATATCACAATGGATGATTCAGAAACTGAAGAATAATAAAGTATTAGCATAGCTAATACTTCTTTTTTCATGTTAGAACATTTTAAAGGTGATGAAGTCTTTGTTAAGAAGATTATTGATTATGTTGATCAAGCGTCAAATAAACAAAGATTAATACTTACGAAGTTTTTAAATCCCCATGAATTAGATATTGTGAAGAAAGTTGTTGGAAAAGGTGATGTAGCTTATCATGAATATGGTGGTTTTATCAATGCTGAAAATAAGAGAGTCATATTATGTCCTGATTTTTATGAGATAAAGAAAGAGGATTTTGAAGTCGTTGTTGTTGAAGTGATTTATAACGATCATTTTGGGAAACTAGCTCATAAAGATATTTTAGGAGCTTTGATGAATCTTGGAATAAAAAGGGATTGTATTGGCGATATTGATGATAAGGGAAGATTATGTTTTGCTTGTCTGAAATCAAGTTATGAATATATTAAAGATAATTTGAAGCAGATCAAGAAGAGTAAAATGAATTTAAGAATTATAGAAGAAGAAGTAGAGATTAAAAGAGAATATACTCAAAAACAATTTATTATATCTAGTTTTAGATTAGATAAGATAGCTTCTGTGTTTTATGGTATTCCTCGTACTAAAGTGAAGTCAATGATTAGTAGTGGATATGTAAAAGTCAATCATAAAGAAGTTGCAGAAGGAAGTTATTTGTGTAATAATAATGATATAATCTCTATTAGACATTATGGTAGAGTTAAGCTTGTTGATGAAAGTAGAGTAACCAAACAAGGGAATTATGTTGTTAGTGGGTATTTTTATAAGTGAGGTGAATTTTGTGAGTGAGAGTTTTAAAAAACAGTTTCGAGGCTATCGTAAAAAAGATGTAGATGAATGTATTGGTAAACTACATGAACAGATAGATATGCAGGAAACATTGATAAAAAAGATGAAAGAAGAAATGGAAGAACTTAAGTCACAAAATGCAACTTTATCTCATAAAATAGAGGTCCATGAAAAGACAAATGAAGAGATTGCTAGACTTGCATTAAAGGAAGCAAGTAACTTAATTGAGAAAGCAAAAAGAAATGCTAATATGATTCTAAAAGAATCAATGGAATATGTAAGAAGTTTACATGAAGATATTGATGGATTTAAGAAAGAAGCAATTGCTTTTAGAAAAAATGTTGTAAAAATGCAAGAAGAAATGTTAGAAACTATTGACAAATCTGAAATTTTTAGTTTAATAGAAGAAGAAAAGCAAAATACGTAGAAAGAGACAGTTTATAGATGGAACTGATAGAGAGCTTCTGGTAGGTGGAAAGAAGTGAGGAAAGTCTATAATGAATCACTCTGGAGTAGGCGACTGAAACTAGAGTAAGTTAGCCCGGAAGCAACCGTTATATTGTAAGAGTATGATAGTACTTGGTGAGGCTGTTACAGTGATGTAACAGTGAAAATAGGTGGTAACACGGTTTTGATCGTCCTTGTATAAGGACGTTTTTTTATTTTAAGAAAGGGGTATAAAGATGAATTACAAAGACACTTTATTAATGCCAAAGACAGACTTTGAAATGAGAGGTAATCTTCCTAAAAAAGAACCAAAGTATGTTGAAAGATGGCAACAAAACGATATGTACAACAAAGTTATTAAACAAAACGAAGGGCATGATGATTTTGTTTTCCATGATGGTCCTCCATATGCTAATGGTAATATGCACGTAGGACATATGTTAAACAAAGTTATTAAAGACGTTATCTGTCGTTACAAAAACATGATTGGTTTATATACACCATATATTCCTGGATGGGATACTCATGGTTTACCAATTGAAAATGCTATTCAGAAATTAGGAGTAAACAGAAAAGAATTAAGCACTGCTGACTTTAGAAAAAAATGTTATGAATATGCATTACAACAAGTAGAAAAACAAAAAGAACAATGTATTCGTATTGGTACATTTGCAGATTATGATCATCCATATTTAACATTAAATAAAGAATTTGAAGCAAATCAAATCGATGTATTTGCGAAAATGGCTATGGATGGATTGATCTATAAAGGATTAAAACCAGTATATTGGTCTCCATCTTCTGAATCAGCTTTAGCTGAAGCAGAAGTAGAATACCATGATGTTAAGAGTCCAACTATCTTTGTTAAATTCCAAGTTAAAGATGGAAAAGGAATCTTAGATAATGATACTTATTTTGTTATTTGGACTACTACTCCTTGGACTATTCCTGCAAACTTGGCTATCTGTTTAAATGAAAGTTATACTTATGCATTAGTTAATACAGAAAAAGGGAAATTAATTGTATTAGAAGAATTTATTGATACATTATGGGCTAAATTTGGATTAGAACAAAAAGAAATCTTACAAAGATTTAAAGGATCTGAATTAGAAATGATTACATGTACTCATCCTTTATATCCTGAAAGAGAATCATTAATTATCTTAGGTGATCATGTTACTAATGATGCTGGTACAGGATGTGTACATACAGCACCTGGATTTGGTATGGATGACTTTATTGTTGGTCAAAAATATGGTTTAGATGTTTATTGTAATGTAGATGAACATGGATGTATGATGGCTGATTGTGGTGAATGGTTAGCTGGACAATATGTTGAAGATGCTAACAAGACAGTAACTATGAAATTAGATGAATTAGGTAACTTATTAAAGTTAGAATTTATTACACATAGTTATCCTCATGATTGGAGAACAAAAAAACCTATTATCTTTAGAGCAACTGATCAATGGTTCTGTTCAATTGATAAGATCAGAGAAAAATTATTAAATGAAATTGATAATGTTAACTGGTTAAATGAATGGGGACACATTAGAATTTATAACATGATTAGAGATCGTGGTGACTGGTGTATTTCTAGACAAAGAACATGGGGTGTACCAATTCCTATTATTTATTGTGAAGATGGAACACCAATCATGGATGAAACAGTATTTAAACATATTTCTGATTTATTTAGAGAACATGGTTCAAATATCTGGTTTGAAAAAGATGAAACATTCTTATTACCAGAAGGATATACAAACGAACATTCACCAAATGGCATCTTTAGAAAAGAAAAAGATATTATGGATGTATGGTTTGATTCAGGATCTTCTCATACAGGATGTATGAAAGAAAGAGGATATAGATATCCAGTTGACTTATATTTTGAAGGTAGTGACCAATATCGTGGATGGTTTAACTCTTCATTAATTGTTGGTACTGCTGCTCATGGATGTGCTCCTTATAAGACAGTATTATCTCATGGATTTGTATTAGATGGTAAAGGGAATAAGATGTCTAAATCTTTAGGAAACACTGTAGATCCAATTAAAGTTGTTAATCAATACGGTGCTGATATCTTAAGATTATGGGCTACTTCTGTTGCATATCAATCAGATGTTCGTATTAGTGATGAAATCATGAAAGGTATTGCTGAAAACTATCGTAAGATGAGAAATACTATGAGATTCGTTTTAGGAAACTTAAATGATTTTAAACAAGCTGATTTAGTTGAAATTTCTAAATTAGAAGGTGTAGATAAATATGTATTAGTGAAATTAAATGCTTTAATTGAAAAATACAATGAAGCAATGACTAATTATGATTTTGCTGAAGCAAATCAATTAATCTTAAATTACTTTACAAATTTATTAAGTGCATTCTATATGGATTTCACAAAAGATATCTTATATCTTGAAGAAGCTAATAGCTTAAGAAGAAGACAAGTACAAACTGTTTTATATTACAATGCTAAAACAATGATGAAATTATTATCTCCAGTATTAGTATTTACTGCTGAAGAATTACATGATCATTTCCATTGTGATGAAAACAAGGAAGAATCAGTATTCTTAGAAGCTAATCCTACAGTATTAGATATTGAAAATAGTGCAGAAATTGAAGCTTATTATGATCGTTTCTTTACATTAAGAAAAGATGTATTGAAATCAATGGAAACATTAAGAGAAAACAAAATCATCAAATCTAACATGGAAGCTAAATTGACTGTTAACTTAAAAGATGAATTTAAAGATATGGCTGATTTAGCTAATTCATTACAACAATTATTTATTGTTGCTAAAGTTGAATTAGTTGATAGTAATGAAGGATTAGATGAATATGAAAGTGCATATATCAAAGCAGAAAAATTTGATGGTGTACAATGTCCAAGATGTTGGAACTATTTTGATAAAGAAGAAATGAATGGAGAACTTTGCCCTCGTTGTGCTAAAGTTATCAATAAATAAGAAATGGTATGAAAATACCATTTCTTTTTGGAAAGGATTCTAATGAAGAAGATAATTGGACCTTTAATGTTGTTGAGTGCAGCAGTTATTTGGGGAAGTTCTTTTATTGTAATGAAGAATGCTGTTGATTTTTTAACAGCTAGTACTTTACTTTTGGTTCGTTTTTCTTTGGCTTCTCTTTTTTTAACAGTCATGTTTTATAAAAAATTAAAAGAGTATCCTAAAAATAGAATTAAAGATGGATTAATAACAGGAGTTTGCTTATTTTTAGCCTATTATGTTCAAACAAGAGGTTTAGCATTAACAACACCAGGGAAAAATGCTTTTTTAACAGCGGTATATTGTGCTATAGTACCATTTTTAATTTGGATTTTTTACAAAAAAAGACCTGATATTTATAATTTCATTGCTGCATTTTTATGTATATTAGGTATTGGATTAGTATCTTTAGATGAATCACTTTTAATAAATTTAGGAGATTTATTGACATTATGCGGTGGTTTCTTGTATGCTATTCATATACTGCTTATAAAAAAATATTCTCAAGATATTGATGGTGGAGCATTTACAGCATTACAGTTTTATGGAGGAGCAATATCGGCATTGCTTATTGCATTGTTTTTTGAAGATATATCGATAGTAACACAAATCAAATCAGATATATTTATTCAAATTTTTTATCTTGCGTTTTTTGCCACAGCTTTGTGTATGGTGTTTCAAACAAAAGGACAACAGTCAACAAATGAATGTAATGCATCTCTTATATTAAGTTTGGAATCAGTTTTTGGAGTATTATTTTCAGTGTTATTTTATGGAGAGGTGTTAAAGTTGAAAGTTATTATAGGGTTTATTATTATATTTATAGCGATTGTTATTTCTGAAACAAAACTTTCATTTATTAAAAATAAAAAAGTAATGGGCCTAATATTATGTCTGTTTATTTCAGGTTTGTCAATCAATACAGTTAATGCTGAAGAAAACTGGGGTATCAGTGCACCTTATGCTTATGTATATAATGTAACTACAAATCAGAATCTATATAGTAAAAATGGTGATGAAAAGATTTATCCAGCGAGTATGACGAAAGTTATGACAGCTTTAGTTGCTATAGAAAATATGGAGAATTTAGATACGGTTATTACTATTGAAGAGTATGATTTAGAGGGGTTATGGGAAGCTGGTGCTTCTGTCGCAAATTTTGAAGTTGGCGAAAGAGTATCTTATCGTGATTTGGTTCATGGAATTATTTTACCTTCAGGGGCTGATGCTTGTCGTGCTACTGCTAGAGTTTTATTTGGTAGTGAAGAAGCCATGGTTGAACAAATGAATGAGAAAGCTCAAGAATTAGGTTTAACAGGAACTCATTTTGTCAATACAACAGGATTACATGATGATAATCATTATACTACTGTTCATGATATGGCTATAATGACGAAAGAAGCATTAAAAAGTGATTTCTTTAGAGAAGTATTTTCAAAAAGAACATATAATACAGAAACAGAAAATCATTTTATGGCTGCAAGTATTTTAAAAGTAAGATGGAATAAAGGAATTAGTATTGATCATATTGTTGGTTGTAAAACAGGTTACACAGATAATTCTAAATCATGCTTAACTGCCTTAGTTAATAGTCAAAATCAAGATATTATTTGTGTTTTTGCGAAAGAAAAAGGTAGTGGAGATTATGTGGCAGATGCTAAAACTGTCATAAATCATTGTAATAATAACTATAAAATAGAACTCTTAGGTAAAAAAGATGATATAATTGAAACTATTGAAATTAAAGATGGTGTCAAAGAAACATATGATATCAAGTTAACTGAAGATATTAAAGTATTTATAAAAAATGATGAAATAGCTGATAATTATAAAGTTACTTATGATGGAGTTAAAGAAGTTGAAGCACCAACAACTGTAGATGAAAAATTAGGAACTATACAAGTTATTGATGGTGAAGAAGTTCTTTATGAAACAACAGTTAAAATGAAAGAAAGTATTGATGCTACTGATTTTGCTAAGTTCTGTCGATTTATGATTAATAATATTTTATATATTATTGTTGGTTTAATAGCTTTTGTTATTATTGGTGCTAATGTAGCACGATGGATATATCGTCAAAAAAGAAGAAAAGCAAGAATGCGTAGAAGAATGAGAAGCTCTAGATAGAGCTTCTTTTGTTTTTTTCAGGAATAATTATTTATTTGCTTGACTATCTTTCCTGGTTCTATTTTTAACCAGAAATATGGGATATAAGATGAATATCCTAGTCAAAATCAAGATATTGATTATATC
>JAXJVS010000108.1:0-53904 GCA_036308445.1 Bacilli bacterium
AAAACAGATATACAGGTTAATTTAAGTTATAATTCTTCTTATTTGGGTTCATTGGGAATCTTTGAAGAAGATTCTACATCTTCATTTAAAATTGTATATGGATTAGTATCAGTTATTCTAGCTATTATTGTTATTGCTTCAGTTGTCATTATTTATCAGGCATTTAATTTATCAATGAATGATAAGATTAAGTATTTAGGTATGTTATCTAGTGTAGGTGCCACACCTAAACAAAAGAGAAATTCTGTCTTCTTTGAAGGAATTTTCTTAACTTTAATAGCTTTACCAGTAGGTTTTATTTGTAGTTATATTGGTATGTTTGTCACGTTTACTTATATGAATAGTTTAAATGTGATTAAAGTTACTGGTGCTATTCTACAAATATCATTCTCACTACAATATACTTTACTAACAATTATTCTTGGTATTCTAACTGTATTTATATCATTAATTATACCAGCAATAAAATTATCTAGAATATCAGTTATGAATGCCTTAAAGAAAGATGATGAAATTAAAGTTAAGAAATCTAAGCTAAAAGTAGGGTTTATTCAAAGAAAAATCTTAAGATATAATCAGCAGTTAGCATTAAAAAATTATAAAAGACAAGGCAAACGTTCAAGAGTTATTGTATTATCATTAGTGATATCTATGGTGTTATTTATTACTATGTATAGTTTTACTAGTCAAATGTATAAAAGTATTATTAACAACAATACTTATGGTTTGTATGATATTAGTGGAATGTTTGCAGAAGATTCTCCTGAAATCAATGATTATAAAAAGATATTAGATACTAATAATAAAGTAGAAAGTTATTTTTATTATACTAAAGATTATAATCTTAAAGCCCAGTTAAATCAGAAATATTTTGCTGAAAAGCTTGCTGATGATGGGAATGGTAGTGCTTGTATAAGTGCATTAGATGAACAATCTTTTAAGAAATTATGTGAACAAAATAATATAGAATATATAGGAGAAAAACAGGCATTAGTTAAAGGAGTAAGTATACTTACTGATGGCGATAATATTGCCAAAACTGAATATATTAAAAATCCTAAAGATGATTTGATTTTAAAACTAGAATATATGAAATATGATGGTGACCAACAATATTTAGTTGAAGCACCACTATTTGAAAGTATTAATTATATTGAGGAAGATAGTTATAAATTATTAGATAATGGTGGTTATATGCTAGAAATCATTGTACCATTATCTTATTATACAAACTTTGATGACAATACAATTACTGGAATAGAATTTTGTATAAAATCTGATCAACATGTAGAACTATGTGAAGAATTAAAAGCATTAGGATATTCTCCATATAATCAGAATGAAGCTTACCAAGATGAGATTCAGACATTATTAGTTGTACAAATATTTGTTTATGGATTTATTTGTTTAATGATATTATTTGCATTATTAAATATAGTGAATATGATGAGTGCAAGTATTGATAAAAGACAAAAAGAATTTGCAATGTTATTAAGTGTTGGTTTGAGTTCTATGGGAATTAAGAAAATGATACTTTACGAAAGTTTGATTTATGGATTAAAGACTTTCTTGTATGGTTTACCTATATGTATATTGATTGAGTATATTATGTATAAGATGACGAATTCTAATGAATTGTTTGAAGTATCTTATTTTGCATATATTGTTTCATTGATTGTAGTTATTATTGTTATGGTATTAACATTTAAAGTAGGATTAAAAAAATTGAATAAACAAAACATTATTGAAATTTTAAAAGATGACATGTAGTCATCTTTTATATTATAATAATAATTGGTGATAGGAATGGAATTATTAGAAAGACTAAAAAATGATAAATCATTAAATGATAACGAGAATTATATTATTGAATATATAATAGAACACATAGATGAAATACCACATATTTCATCTAGAGAATTAGGAAGAAGAACTTATACAAGTTCTACTTCGGTTATTAGATTAATTAAAAAATTAGGATTTGAGAATTATAATGATTTTAAATTGAATATTGTTTCTTATTTAAAGAATATTGATATGAAAGATGCTACAATAACTGAAAATGAAAACATGTTATCATTAATGAATAAATTAGCAGATATTAATACTGCAGTAGTGCAACAAATGAAGGAAAGATTATCGGTTGAAGATATTAATCGAATTGTTTCTTATATATCAGGAGTTCAATATATTGATATTATTGCAACTGATATGAATCACAGTATATGTGAATATTTTTGTCATTTGCTTTGGACGATGGGAAAAAATGTAAATGTTTATCATGAGAGTGATAAGCAATTATATTTAGGATTAAATGTTCCTCATGATCATGTGGTTATTGTAGTAAGTAGAAAAGCTCAAGATACATATATATTAAAAGTGTTAAAAACATTGAAAAAGCGAAATATAAAAACAATTATTTTAACTGTTAACAAGGATGAAAGTTTAAAAAATTTATGTACGCAATGTTTATCTTGTTTTGTTTCTACTGATTCAAAGAAGATTAGAGATATAGTTTTTTATACATCATTGAAATATGTTTTTGATTTGATTTATGTTTCTATGTTTTCTAATGATCTTCATCATACAACGAAATTAGAAGATATATATAATTCTATAGCTGGATATAAATTGTAGCATTGCTACAATTTTTTAATTATTAGATTAATGAATTTTGAAGCATTGCTACAGTTTAGAGGGAAGGTATTGAATCTTGTTATATTTTTGTTTATTGTGTAAATACAAAAAACAGGAGGAGAAATAGTATGGCGTTTAAAGAAGGTTTTTTATGGGGTGGTGCAGTTGCAGCACACCAAATTGAAGGTGGATGGAATGAAGGTGGCAAAGGTGTTAGTGTTGCTGATGTTATGACAGCAGGAGCTAATGGTGTTGCTAGAAGAATTACAGATGGTGTTATTGAAGGTGAAAATTATCCTAACCATGAGGCTATTGATTTTTATCATCGTTATAAAGGGGATGTTAAGTTGTTTGCAGAAATGGGATTTAAATGTTTTAGAACATCAATTGCATGGACTAGAATTTTCCCTAATGGTGATGAAGAAGAACCTAATGAAGAAGGTTTAAAATTTTATGATGACTTATTTGATGAATGTTTAAAGTATGGTATTGAACCAGTAGTTACATTATCACATTTTGAGATGCCTTATCATTTAGTAAAAGAATATGGTGGATTTAGAAATAGAAAATGTATAGATTTCTTTGTGAAATATGCTGAAGTATGTTTTAAAAGATATAATGGTAAAGTTAAATATTGGATGACTTTTAATGAAATTAATAATCAAGCTAATTATCAGGAAGATTTTGCTCCTTTTACAAATTCTGGACTTAAATATAAAGAAGGAGAGAATAGAGAATTACTTATGTATCAAGCAGCTCATTATGAGTTAGTCGCAAGTGCTAAAGCAGTAAAAATAGGACATGAGATTAATCCTGAATATCAGATTGGATGTATGCTTACAATGGCTCCTATTTATCCACATTCTTGTGATCCTAAAGATATGATGATGAGTATGGGAGCTATGCATAAACGTTATTGGTTTGGAGATGTTCATGCAAGAGGGTATTATCCTCCATATATGACTAAATTCTTTGAAAGAAATCATTATGATTTAGATATTACTGAACAAGATAAAGCAGATTTATTAACAGGTACTGTTGATTATATTGGTTTCTCTTATTATTTCTCATTCTGTACTCAATATTTAAGAGATAATCCTTATTATGATTATGATGAAACTCAAGATTTAGTAAGAAATGAATATGTTAAGGCAAGTGACTGGGGATGGCAAATTGATCCAACTGGATTAAGATATGTATTAAACTGGTTATATGATCATTTTAGATTACCATTATTTATTGTAGAAAATGGTTTTGGTGCTATTGATGTTAAAGAAGAAGATGGTACTGTTGATGATCAATATCGTATTGATTATCTAAAAGCTCATATTGAAGCTATGAAAGAAGCAGTAGAAGTTGATGGAGTAGATTTAATGGGATATACTCCTTGGGGATGTATTGATATTGTTTCTGCAGGTACTGGAGAAATGAAAAAACGTTATGGATTTATCTATGTAGATAAAGATAACGATGGAAATGGTACATTAGAAAGAAGTAAAAAGAAATCATTTGATTGGTTTAAAAAAGTTATTGCTTCTAATGGTGAAGAATTATAAAAGGCTCAATTTGAGCCTTTTATTGTGTCTGAATTAATATACAATCTAATATTGGTGTAATACCATGAGATTGCATTAAATCTAATATTTCGTCATTATATGTTCCTGGTTGCATCCAGGCATAACCAATACCTATTGTTCTCATTTGACCAATATATTCTTTTGCATATTTTGGATTAATCACAAATACTACAACATCAATAGGTGAAGGAATAACATCTAGGTTTTCATACATCTTATTACCATCTATCTCTTGATATTTAGGAGAAACACCAAAAGTATGATAACCTTTTTCTTTTAATCTTTTATAGATTTTATATCCATATTTACTTTTATCAGGAGTTACCCCAATAACTGCAAAATTCTTATAAATAGTTAATAGTTCTTTAGGAGTCATAATTATCACCTCGAAAATATTATATCAAACAAAGATAAATTGTAAAAGCAAATAAATTGTGGTATAGTATGAAACGTAAGAAAAGGGTGATAGAATGTACGATATTATTGTTGTAGGTGGTGGACATGCAGGAATTGAAGCATGTTTAGCCTCTGCTAGAATTGGTAAAAAAACTTTATTAATAACATCTAATTTTAAAAATGTTGGATCTTGTCCTTGTAATACTTCTATTGGAGGTCCTGCTAAAGGAATTATTGTAAGAGAAATAGATGCACTTGGTGGACAAATGGGTAAAACCACTGATAAAACATATCTTCAAATGAAGATGTTAAATACAGCTAAGGGACCTGGGGTTCAGTCTTTAAGAGCACAAGTGGATAAACAGGTATATCCTAGATATATGCAAAATGTGATTCAACAACAAGATAATCTTGATGTTTTAGAAGCAATGGTTGAAGATTTGATTATTGATGGTAATAAAGCAAAAGGTGTAATTTTAGAAAATGGTCAAGAAATTGAATCAAGAGCTGTTATTTTAACGACAGGAACTTATATGAAAGCTGAAATCTTAGTAGGAGCTAATAAGACACCTAGTGGTCCTGATAATCAAAGACAGTCTTTATATTTATCTGATAAGTTAAAGGATTTAGGAATGAGAATTCAAAGATTAAAAACAGGAACACCACCAAGAGTTGAAATCAATAGTGTAGATTATTCTAAAACACAATTACAGCCTGGTACTGATGATGAATTAGCATTTAGTTTTGAAACTAATACTTATGTACCAATTGAAGAACAAACACCTTGTTATTTAACATATACAAATGAAACGACACACAAGATTATTAAAGATAATTTACATAGATCTAGTATGTATTCTGGAATAGTGAAAGGTATAGGGCCTAGATATTGTCCTTCTATTGAAGATAAAGTTGTAAAGTTTTCAGATAAGCCACAGCATCAGATATTCTTAGAACCAGAATCTAAAGAAATGAATACTATTTATGTACAAGGATTCTCTACATCATTACCACATGATGTACAAGAAGAAATGATTAGAACAATTCCTGGATTAGAAAATTGTGAAATATTAAAGTATGCATATGCAATTGAATATGATGCAATAGATCCATTACAATTATGGCCTAATTTAGAAACTAAAGTTATTGAAAACTTATTTACTGCTGGTCAAATTAATGGAACAAGCGGTTATGAAGAAGCTGCTGCTCAAGGTTTAATGGCAGGAATTAATGCGGTATTAAAGATTGATGGAAAAGAACCATTGGTATTAAAGAGAAATGAAGCTTATGTTGGCGTTATGATTGATGATTTAGTTACTAAAGGAACTGAAGAACCTTATCGTATGCTTACAAGTAGAGCAGAATATAGATTATTATTAAGACATGATAATGCAGATGAAAGATTAAGAAATTATGGACATAATGTAGGTTTAGTTACTGAAGAAGAATATCAGCATTATGTAGATAAGATGAATCATATTCATAATGAGATTGAAAGATTAGATACTATTCGTTTTACTCCTAAGTCTGAAATTAATGAAGTATTAGTTAATGTTGGTTCCACACCTTTAAAAGAAGGTATTAGTGCTAAAGAATTATTACAAAGACCAGAAGTGGATTATGATTTATTAATTCCTTATATTGAAGATCAAGGATTAACTAGAGAAGAAAGAAAAAGAGTCACTATTTTAGTTAAATATAAAGGATATATTGATAAAACATTAAGACAGGTAGAAAAACAGATTAAGATGGAAGAAAAACAAATTCCTAAAGATATTAATTATGAAGATGTATTAAACTTATCATTAGAAGCTAAACAAAAATTATCTAATATTAGACCTATGACAATAGGTCAAGCATCTCGTATTTCTGGTATTAATCCAGCAGATATTTCTGTATTATTAATCTATCTTAAACAAAAGTATGAGGGATAATCATGAATATAGAACAATTTATTAATGCATTAAAAGAAAAAGGAATAGTATTAACTGATAAACAATTAAAACAGTTTGATACTTATTATCATACTTTAGTAGAATGGAATGAAAAGATGAATTTAACTGCTATTGTTAATAAAGAAGATGTTTATTTAAAACATTTCTATGATTCATTAACACCATCATTTGATTTTGATTTTAATAATCAATCATTATGTGATATTGGAGCAGGTGCTGGTTTTCCTTCTATTCCTTTAAAGATTGTTTATCCTGATTTAAAGATAACTATTGTGGATTCTTTATCTAAAAGAATTACTTTCTTGAATCATTTAGTTAAAGAATTAGAGTTAGATAATGTTAAAGCAATTGCAGCTAGAGCTGAAGAATATGCAGTAAACAATAGAGAAGCTTTTGATATAGTCACTGCTAGAGCAGTTGCAAGATTAAATATTCTAGATGAATTATGTTTACCATTAGTTAAACCTAACGGATATTTCATCACTTTAAAAGGGAAAATCTGGCAGGAAGAATTAAAGGAAGCAAAAAATGGTATTAAGATATTAGGTGGAGAAGTAAAAAAAGAAGTTGATTTTACATTGGCATCATTGGATGATCAAAGATGTAATATTTATATTCAAAAAGTAAAAAATACACCTAATAAATATCCAAGACCATTTGGGAAAATTAAGAAGAAACCATTATAAAGAGTATATATTTATACCATTTAAATCAATTTGTAAGGAGTAAATTATGTAATATCATTTGCTCGACGAAATGATTAAATTGACATTTGTGTTAAATAATAACCCAGGAAGTTCCTGGGTTTCTTTGTGTTTGTGTCACCTCTTTTCTAGGAAAAAGCTGACTTATATATATCTATCTCATGATTGGTTTGAATTTGTCCGCGGTTTGTTTCAAATTATTAATATTCATGGTATACTTGTAAAACTGGAGGTGGTAAAGTGAAAAAAAGTTTAACTGAGGGATCAATATTAAAATCGATGATTTTATTTGCTTTACCACTAATATTAGGAAATATGTTACAGCAATTATATAATGTTGTTGATACATATATTGTAGGACATTTTCTAGGTGCTAATGCATTAGCGGGAGTAGGAGCATCTTATAGTATAGTTACTTTTATTACTTCTTTAATATTAGGATTATGTATGGGAGCTGGAGTTCTGTTTTCAATGCTTTATGGAGCTAAAAGAGATAAAGAATTGAAAAATAGTTTTGTGATTTCTTTTGTCTTTATAGGAGTTATAAGTGTTTTGATTATGGGATTGTCTATAAGTTTTGTAGATCCGTTATTAAAATTCTTAAATGTACCTAATGATATTTATGTATTAACTAGAAATTATATTGTAATTATTTTTTATGGTATTTTCTTTACATTTTTATATAATTATTTTGCTTCACTTTTAAGAGCATTAGGTGATTCAAAGACGCCTTTATTGTTTCTAGGAATATCTACGATATCGAATATTATACTTGATATCACTTTTATATTATATATATCAAAAAGTGTTAAAAGTGTCGCATATGCTACAATTATTTCCCAGGCAATTTCAGCAATATTCATGATAGTATATACATTACATAAGAAAAAAGAATATGTTCCTTATAAAGAACATTGTTATTTAGATAAGAGAATTTTTAATAAATTTATCTCATATTCCTTATTAACATGTATTCAACAGTCAGTAATGAATTTTGGAATCATGTTGGTACAGGGAATAGTCAATAGTTTTGGTGTTACAGTAATGGCGGGATTTAGTACAGCAGTTAAAATTGATACTTTAGCATATATGCCAGTACAAGACTTTGGAAATGCTTTTTCAACATTTGTTGCTCAAAATAAAGGAGCTAATAAAGAAGATAGAGTTAATAAGGGGTTAAAATATGCTTGTATAGTTTCTATTTTATTTTGTATAGTTATATCTTCTGTTATCTATATGTTTGCAGAGAATTTTATGATGATATTTTTAAATGTTAATGAGATTGAAGCCATATCCGTAGGTGTTCAATATTTAAGAATTGAAGGAGCTTGTTATATTGGTATTGGGTTATTATTTTTATGGTATGGTTATTATCGAGGAATTGGTAAACCTTTTATATCAGTTATATTGACAGTTATATCTTTGGGGACAAGAGTTATATTATCTTATACTTTATCAAATATATCAGCTATTGGTGTATTAGGAATATGGTGGTCTATACCGATAGGGTGGTTTTTAGCAGATGTAACAGGATTGTTTTATTATCTATACAAACGTCATAAAGCTCTTTAGTTTTACGACAAAAAATGCTATAATCTAGTGGTTAAGAGGTGATATATAAATGAAAGAACCTATTTATAAGTTTATTGATATTAATATTATTATTGCGAATGAAAAGCAGCCCAGAACTCATTTTGAAAATGAAAAGATTCAGGAATTAGCAGAATCCATTAAAAAGAATGGTTTATTACAGCCAATTGTAGTTAGACCATATGGTGATGTATATCAGATTGTTGTTGGGGAAAGAAGATATAGAGCTTGTAAATTAGCTGATTTAGAAGAAGTTCCATGTTTAGTACAAGATTATAATGAAGATGAAACTGCTACTGCTGCATTAGTAGAAAATATTCAAAGAGAAAATTTATCTGCAATTGAAGAAGCACTTGCTTATCAAGCATTGTTAGATAACCAAAATCTAACACAAGAACAATTAGCAAAACAAGTAGGTAAGAGTCAATCAACAATTGCTAATAAATTAAGATTATTACAATTACCAATAACAGTTCAAGAAGCAGTTAAGAAAAAAGAAATAACTGAAAGACATGCTAGAGCATTACTTCAATTAGATAGTACTACAAAAAGAAATAATATGTTAAAGGAGATTATCTCTAAAGGATTAACTGTCGATGAAACAGAAAAGAAAATTAAGCAAAAGAAAACTGTAAAACCTAAAGTTAAAAAGATTTCTCAAAATGTAAGAATTGCGATTAATACAATAGATCAAGCTATTAAAATGGTAAAACAAGCTGGTGTAGAAATTAATTCAACTTCTAATGAAACAGAAGATGAATATATTATGACAATAAAAATTAAGAAATAAAGATAATCATATTCCTAGCCAGGGCATAGGAAATAAATTATCTTTTTTATTTTTATGAATATATTTATAAGTTTAGGTAAGTCTTTATATGCTTAGTTTTAAATGCTAAAATAAAAAATAGGAAGTTATTTATGTAAATATGATTGAGAATTACAGGAATTATTTTTTATTGATTAATATAGTAGGATATTCACTATGCTTAATAGGATATGAGATTTTAGTTTAATGCCAATTTCATATAAAATGGATATTTCTTTGAAGGGAGATTATATAATGAGTTTAAGAAAAGATGCAGATTTTATTATAAAAGAATCCATTCATAGAGTACTTCCTGATGAAGCTGTTGCTCAAGCTTTAAAAGGAAAAGAATTTGATTCTGGTAAAATCTATGTAGTCGCTGCAGGAAAAGCTGCATGGCAGATGGCTAAAGCTGCTTCTGATATTATGCAAGATCAAATAGAAGCAGGTGTAGTTGTTACAAAATATGATCATGTTATGGGAAAAATTAAGAATATGGTATGTTATGAAGCAGGACATCCTGTACCTGATGAAAATTCTTATAAAGGGACACAAGCTGTTTTAGATTTAATAGATAATTTAAATAAAGAAGATTCTGTACTATTCTTATTGTCTGGTGGAGGAAGTGCTTTGTTTGAAAAACCTTTAATTTCAGCAGAAGAACTTACTGATATTACAAAACAATTCTTATCATGTGGTGCAGATATTACTGAAATCAACACAATTCGTAAACGTCTATCTGCAGTCAAAGGTGGAAAATTTGCGAAAATATGTGCTCCAGCTCATGTTTATAGTATAGTATTAAGTGATATTCTTGGTGATCCATTAGATATGATAGCGTCTGGACCAGCATATCCAGATTCTTCTACAAGTGAAAAAGCTCTAGCTATTGTAAATAAGTATCAATTAAAACTAAGTGAACAGGCATTAAATTTATTAAAAGAAGAAACACCTAAAGAATTAGATAATGTCGATACAATTATAACAGGTAGTGTTAAGAATTTATGTATTGCAGCAGCAGATGCATGTAAAGAATTAGGATATCAACCAATCTTCTTAACTGATCAATTGACATGTGCTGCGAAAGAAGCAGGAACATTCTTGGCTGCTATTGCAAAAAGTTATCAGAATACTGATAAAAGTTTAGCATTTATAGCAGGTGGAGAAACCGTTGTTCATTTAACTGGAAAAGGGAAAGGTGGTAGAAATCAGGAGTTAGCTTTAGCTGCTGCTGAAGGTATTGCAGGATTAAAAAATACTGCTATATTTAGTGTGGGTAGTGATGGTACTGATGGTCCTACTGATGCAGCTGGTGGATATGTAGACAGTGATACAAAAGATATATTAAATAGTCAAGGTATTGATATTTATCAGGTATTAATGAATAATGACACATATCATGCTTTAGAAAAAACAAATGGTTTGATTATAACTGGTGCTACTGGTACAAATGTTAATGATGTAGCTGTATTATTAATTAAAAGATAATAAAAACCATCTTAGATATTATCTAAGATGGTATACTTCTATTCAAAAGCTACACATACTGGTGCAGGTAATTCTACTTCACTATCACTTAATAATAGTTTTTCATTTTCTTCATCAAATGTCATTAATTGTAACTTGTTGTCACCTTGACAAGCAATGATTAAGAATTCATCGTTATAAACATTAAAATCTCTTGGTTCTTTACCTGTATGAACCATATATAATAAGGAGACTTTACCTGTTTCTTGGTTGACTCTATACAATGCAATACTATCATGGCCTCTATTTGATACAAATAAATGCTTACCAGAACTTGTTAATCTTATAGCTGCAGCACTAGAGAATCCTTTAAAATGTCTTGGAATGCTAGAAACAGCTTGAATTAAACTATAACGCCCTTCTACATATTTAAATACCATAATAGTATTAGTGATTTCATTTACAAGATATGCAAAACGACCATCAGGAGAGAATATCATATGTCTTGGTCCTGAACCAGGAACAATACTTAATGTGTAATCTGCATCTTCCATTAATATTCCTTGATGATATCTATACATGACAACTTTATCAGCACCTAAATCAACGGAATAAACAAATTCTTTATCTGGTGTAATTCCTACATAGTGAGCATGAGGCCCAGTTTGTCTTTTTAATAAATCAGGACCACGTCCTTTATGTCTTACAGCACTGATTTTTTCTTTGACGGCTTTTGTTTCTATACGATATGATGCAGTTGCTCCAATATGATAATTAGCTGCAAATATATATTTTTTATTATCAGATATACATAGATGAGTATAAGAGCGACCGCTAGAACTATAATTATTATTTAATATTAATTCATTATTATAGATAGAAAAGCTTCCAATCCCTCCACCATCATTTTCACTACTTGCATTTTTGTATGCTACATAAAGATTATGATCATCGCATATCATATACGAAGGATAATCAATAGTTACTATTTGTTGAATTTTTTTCATTTCTAGAGTTTCTTCATTTAATGTAAAGATATAGATTCCTTTATCATCATTTTTACCATAACTACCAATATAAAATGTTTTCATAAATCAAAACCACCCTTCATAAAAATATTTTAACACAATATAAATCTATTTACTAATTAATTTAAAGAATATATAATAATAAATATCATATAAAAGGAGAGATCGTTATGGATGAAAAATTATTATTGACATTATTACAAAGAAATGCAAGGATGAAAATTACTGATTTAGCGGCCGCCTTAGAAGAAACAAAAGAAAATATTATTAACAAATTAACTGAATTAGAAAATGATAAAGTTATTTGTGGTTATCATACTATTGTGAATTGGGATAGAACAAATACTGAAATAGTAACTGCATTAATTCAAATTAATGCTAACCCTGAAAGAGAATATGGTTATGATAGAATAGCTTCACATATTTATAAATTTAAAGAAGTAGATACTATGTATTTATTAAGTGGTGAATTTGAATTTGTTGCAATTGTAAAAGGTAGAACGATGCAGGAAGTAGCACACTTTGTGGCTAGTAAATTAGCTTGTGTAGATGGTGTTACTGGTACGACTACATTCTTTGTATTAAAACAATATAAGAATAATGGAGTCGTTTTAATTGAAGATGAAGATGGTAAGAATGATAGATTGGTGGTGACTCCATAGTATGGATTACGAAAAAGTATTAAGCAATAGAGCAAAAACAATTAAACCTAGTGGTATTAGAAAATTTTTTGATTTAGCTTCACAGATGGAAGGGGTTGTTTCTTTAGGGGTTGGTGAACCTGATTTTACTACACCTTGGGCTATTAGAGAAGCTGCTATATATTCTATAGAAAAAGGAAAAACATTTTATACTGCAAATAGAGGTTTATTAGAATTAAGACAAGAAATATGTAAATATTATAAGAGAAAATATGATTTATCTTATAATCCAGAAACAGAGTGTATAGTAACAGTAGGAGGATCTGAAGGTATAGATATAGCTATTAGATCTTTAATTGATCCTGGGGATGAAATGATTGTTATGGATCCTGGATATGTGGCTTATACTCCTGGTGTAGAATTAGCTGAAGGTATTCCTGTACCTATTACTTTAAGAGAAGAGGATCAGTTTAAATTAACTCCTGAATTATTAAAATCAGCTATTACTCCTAAAACAAAAGCAATCTTAATTAATTATCCTGCAAATCCTACAGGTGGATTTATGACAAGAGAAGATTATGCAAAGATTGTACCAATTATAAAAGAATCAGGAATTATAGTTATTTCTGATGAAATATATGCTGAATTAAGTTATGAAGAAGAATTCTGTTCAATAGCTTCATTTGATGAGATTAAAGATCAGTGTATTATTATTAATGGTTTTTCTAAAGCTTTTGCAATGACAGGATGGCGTTTGGGATATGTATTATCTAATCCCATTCTATCAAAAGCAATGACTAAAATTCATCAATATATTATTATGTCAGCTCCTTCTGCAGCACAATATGGTGCATTAGAAGGATTAAAAAGATGTGATAGTGAAGTAGAAGAAATGAGAGATTCATATCGTGCAAGAAGAAATTTCTTGGTTAAAGCATTTAATGATATGGGACTTAAGACTTTTAAACCACAAGGAGCATTCTATGTATTCCCTTGTATTAAATCAACAGGTTTAACTTCTGAAGAATTCTGTGAAAAATTATTGGAAGATCAAAAAGTTGCATGTGTTCCTGGTACAGCATTTGGACCTGCTGGTGAAGGATTTATTCGTGTTTCTTATGCATATAGTTTAGAAGAATTAAAAATTGCAACTGAAAAGATTGCAAAATTTATAGAAAAATTAAATTCTAAATAGTGGTATATCTTAAGATATATCACTTTTTTCTTGTTTAGATATTTGTTTCTCATTTATAATAAAATAAGAAAGAGGGAAGAATATGAAGAAATTAATTAAGTTTTTATCCGTGATGTCTTTATTATTAACTATTATCACTGGTTGTTCAAATCCAGCTAATGTTGAAACATTAGATAAAGATGGTTGGTATTATTCTAAAGAAGATGTTTCATTATATATTTATACATATGGTGACCTTCCAGATAATTATATTACAAAAGATGAAGCTTATGATTTAGGATGGAATAGTAAAGAAGGTAATCTTTGGGATGTAGCAGATGGTATGTGTATAGGTGGAGATCGTTTTGGCAACTATGAAGGATTGTTACCAAAAGAAAGCAGTAGACAGTATTATGAGTGTGATATAGATTATAATGGTGGATATCGTAACGAAAAGAGAATTATTTATTCTAATGATGGATTGATTTATTATACGGAAGATCATTATGAGAGTTTCGAGGAAATAGTATATGATAATTAAGATTAATTTTGATAATTTTGAATCTAGAGAAGAGTTCCACCAATGGTTAAAGCAACAATGTCAGTTTCCAGAATATTACGGCTGTAATTTAGATGCAATGTATGATTGCTTAACAGAAAACTCCAACTTTGTGTTTGAAATAGAAAATGATAATCTTAAAAGTTATCATGCAGCTATCATAAATGTTATGCAGGATGCTGGATGTAAAGTGATAATGAAAAGGAAATAATCATAACGATTATTTCCTTTTCATTATCCAATATATAACATAATTAACTTGATGGTATTTTCAATAGCTTCACTATGTGTTCTTTCCATTCCATGAGAAGCATGTACTCCTGGACCAATAAGTGCAGCTTTTATATTTTGCCCAGCTCTTAAGGCTGCAGAAGCATCACTTGAATAGTATGGATAAATATCTACCGCATATTGTAAATTATTTTCCTTAGATAAATTTATTAGTTTTGTTGTCATATGATAATCATATGGACCACTTGCATCTTTAGCACAAATACTTACATCATATTCACTACATGCTAAGTCTTTACCAATACATCCCATATCTACTGCTAATAATTCATCTACTTTTGGGTTAATATAACTGCTTCCATGTCCTACTTCTTCATAAGTTGAAATTGTAATAATAAGATTATAGGCAGGAGTTATATCTTTTTCTTTTAATTGTTTTAATACATCATAGATGATTGCAACACTGATTTTATCATCTAAGAATCTAGATTTAATAAAACCTGAATCAGTAATAGTAGTTTTAGGATCAATTGCGATATAGTCACCATTTTGAATACCTAATGTAATAACATCTTCTTTATTCTTAACTTTTTCATCTATACGAATTGCCATCGTATCACATGTTCTTTCTCTAGTTTTAGAATCTTCAAAGACATGAGCAGCTGGCGATAAACTTAAAATAGTACCTGTATAAACTTTCTTATCTCTTGTGATAATACGACAATATTCACCATCTAAAGTAGGAATAATAGGACCACCAACATTAGTAAAAGCAAGAGTACCATCACTTTTAATACTTCTTACCATTAATCCTAATGTATCTACATGGGCACATAAACCTATTGTTTTCTCGTTATTTTTACCATCTACATATATTTCTAGATTACCTTTTTTTGTTTTGTTGGTTTTGTATCCTAGTTCATTAACTTTGTTTTCTACATAATGAATAGCATCATCACAATATCCAGAAGGACTATCAATGTTTAATATTTCTTTACCAAATTCAAAATAATTCATAATATTACCTCTTTTCTTAGTTTAAATTATAAATAAAAAAGAAGTCATTGACAATAGATGAATAGTTTGATAATCTAATACAGTCAAATGCGGACTATAGATTTTTTCGTTTCTGAGAATAAACGGAAGTCTATAGTCTTTTTTTGTGAAAGGAGAGAATGAAATGGAAAAAGAAAATATAATGGGTACTAAAAAGATTTTACCATTATTAATATCATTAGGGTTACCACCGATGATATCAATGTTGATACAATCTTTATACAATATTATAGATAGTATTTTTGTTGCAAGTCTAGGAGAAAATGCATTAACTGCTGTTTCTCTAGTGTATCCTCTTCAAAATATTACCTTAGCAGTTGCGGTAGGTTTAGGAGTAGGGATTAATTCAGTTGTTGCGAGAGAATTAGGAGCTAAGAATTATAAAGAAGTTAATCGTTCTTCTACTCATGCTTTTATATTAACTGCGATTCATTCTTTAGTGTTTGTATTTGCTGGTTGTTTTTTATCTGCACCATTCTTAAAGATGTTTACAAATGATCCTGAAATATTATCATGGGGTATTGATTATAGTAAGATAGTTTTATGTTTTACTTTTGGACAATTATTTCATATTTATATAGAAAAATTATTCCAGGCAGTAGGTAATGTTGTTATGCCAATGATTATGCAGATTGTTGGTGCAGTAGTTAATATTATTTTAGATCCAATACTTATTTTTGGTTATTTTGGTTTCCCTGCTATGGGAGTTAAGGGAGCTGCTATTGCAACTATTATAGGTCAAATATCAGCATGTGTTATATCGTTTATATTATTTATGAAATCTCATACTGGAATTCAAATATCATTTAAAGATTTTAAATGGAATAATGGTATAGTAAAAAATATTTATTCTATTGCAATACCATCTAGTTTATTATCAGCAATGCCTTCATTATTAGTTACAGTATTAAATAGTATACTGGCATCAATTTCTCAAACAGCTGTAGCGGTATTTGGTTTATATTATAAGGTACAAAACTTTGTGTATATGCCTGCAGGTGGTATAGTACAAGGAATGAGACCAATTATTGGATATAATTATGGTGCTAAGAAGTATGATAGAATCCATGAGACAATTAGAAAATGTATATTGTTGATTGGTGGTATTATGGTATTTGGTGTAGTATTATTTTTAGCTGTACCTGATGTTATTCTCTCTATGTTTAGTGCTTCCCATGATATGTTAGATATGGGAATACAGGCATTTAGAATTATTTGTTTAGGATTTATACCTTCAACAATAGGAGTTGTTTTATCTGGTGTATTTGAAGCATTAGGTAAAGGAAAAGAATCACTAACAATTTCATTACTTAGACAGATGACTATTATTCCAATATTATCTTTCTTATTAAAGAATGTATTTGGATTAAATGGTATATGGTTTACTTTTGTGCTTGCAGAAACTGTAGCAGCCATAGTCGCATTATTATTATATAAATATCGTATTAAAGTATAAAAGGAATTAGCGTTGATTTGCTAATTCCTTAATTTTTTGTACAATATCTTCTATTGTCATATCTGATACATCTATATGTATTGTATCCATTGATTGATAGTTTTTCAAATATTGAATAGCTCTTTCAATAACATCTTCATGTCTTATACCTTTATCAATATCTTTCTGTATTCTTTCTACTAACTTATCTTCACTACATATTAATGTTATTGGATATACGTGAACATGATTTGTATCTATTTGATTTAATAAATTATTTAATATGTCCTGTGAAGGTATAACCCAGCATAAAATAATATTCTGATAGGTTGTGGAATGTATAAAGTTATTAATACAATGAGTTATGTTATCTAATACAATATGTTTTGTTTCATCATTAACAGTAAAAGGATTCATCATCCAGCACCAATCACCATCTAAAAAAACACAATTATCTAATCTTTTTAATAATAATTGACTAACAGTGGACTTACCCACACCCATTGTACCATTAATAATATATAGATGCTTAGTCAAATGTGACATATTCGTTTTCTAAAGGTTGGATAACTTTAATATCAGTAACATATAAGATACAGATATCACCACCAACATCACTATCATATTTAAGCTCAACTAAACCTTCTAATTCTAACCATTCATTAGGAATAAACTGTTTAGCTGATTGATGCACACATACCATACCTACTAAAGAAGTATCATCAGCACAACATACCATAGCTTCTCTACCTAAAATAAAACCATTAGGAATTTGTTTATCTAAACCAATAAATTTACCTCTAAGTTTAATTGTTTTATGATGATAAGTTTCTGGATGATCAATCATATCCATGCAGAATAATCCAAAATCATGATCAGCTATTTCTAAATAAGAACTAGAAGTATCAAAAGGTAATTCATCATCTTCTAAAGTATTAACAGTACCATCTTCTTTTTCATAAATAATCTGTACAGAACCATTAATAGCTTTAACCGTATTTCTTAGGAAAGATTTCTTCATACTGTCATCTACTCTATTAAATATAACTAAATCACTATGAACAACCTGATTATAAACTAAAGATCTCATATTATTAACATATAAATTAAAGGTTTGAGCATTAATAGTAGTCAATACCTGCACAACATCCCAGCCTTCAGGTTTACTTGCAGCTAATATTCTATTAATCATATACATTCCATTTAACTCAATTAATACTTGAGTAGGATTATACTTTTCTTTTAAATTGTCAAAGAATTCATAAGTAAAATCTTCTTCACTATCAATATAAACTAAATCGCAGTTTCTACTTTCGATTTCCTCTTGTTTATATTCGATTTCTCCTTCTTCACTTACAACAATAACAGTCTTCTCATCATCACAAAAATCAGTATTTAATACTGTATCTTGTAAGAAAGTTGTTTTTCCACTATCTAGAAAGCCATTAAAAATATAAATTCTCGTATTCATATTAATCACCAAATAACTCTTTTAATTTATCTTCATCTAAATTTTGACCAATAACACAAACTCTACCAGTATAATCAGCACTAGCATCTCTAATTTCATATTCTTCGGGTACGAAATCAAATTCTAACCAACCATTAACAGATTTTAAAATACCTTTAGCACGTAAGATAACACCATAATCATCAGTAGATAAAGCTTTTAAAATATCTTCAATTCTCTCTTTAGAATAAGTTAAAGGAGTTTCATATCCAAAACTTGTAAATACTTCATCCGCATGGTGGTGATGATGACCACAACCACAATCTTCATCGTGGTGATGATGTTCATGATGATGTCCACAACTACATTCTTCATCATGGTGATGATGTTCATGATGATGACCGCATTCACATTCTTCATCATGGTGATGATGTTCATGATGATGTCCACATTCACATTCTTCATCATGGTGATGATGATGTTCATGATGATGTCCGCATTCACATTCTTCATCATGGTGATGATGATGTTCATGATGGTGACCGCATACTGGACAGATTTCTTCTTCATGTAATAAAATATCTTTTAATGAGTTTTTATCTTCGATAGTATTTAAGATTGTTTCACCTGTTAATTCTTCCCAAGGTGTAGTAATGATGTGTGCTTTATCATTGGTTTGTTTTATGATATTTACACATTCTTTTAGTTTATCTTCATTGATATCTTGAGTTCTACTTAAGATAATAGTAGAAGCATGTTCAATCTGATTATTAAAGAATTCACCAAAGTTTTTAGTATAGATTCTACATTTTTTAGCATCTACTACAGTAATAAAGCTATTTAATACAATTTCATCACTATCTACATCTTGAACAGCTTTAATAACATCAGATAACTTACCTACACCTGATGGTTCAATAATAATACGATCAGGATGATATTGATCAATGACTTGTTTAAGTGCTTCTTCAAAGTCTCCTACTAATGAACAACAAATACATCCAGAATTCATTTCATTAATAGTAATACCTGCTTCTTTTAAGAAAGATCCATCAATACCGATTTCACCAAATTCATTTTCAATTAAAACAATTTGTTCATTGTTGAAAGCTTCTTTAATTAATTTTTTAATAAGAGTTGTTTTACCAGCTCCTAAAAAACCAGAAATAATATCTACTTTACTCATAACTTACCTTCTTTCTATAATTTCTAATACATTATAACATAAAATAAATTATGCTCAATAACTTAGCTTTAAAACAAAAGAAGAGATTTATAATTAAATTTTAAAGAAATAAAAACACAGATTAGATTTTGTTTCTAACCTGTGTTTGTTGATAATTTTGGATATTTTTTCTATTAAGTTAAAGATAGTGTCTAATATCACATAAAGAATAAGATTATTGTTTTTTTCTTTTAAAGAATAGTATCAAAACAACAATAAATAAAATAAATAAGAACCATGGGATACATGGGGATAGCTCGTTGATACTTATAACGTCAGTTATATTGAGCGAGAAGCTCCCGCTTCTATAAGCAAAGAGAGCATGTCACCTTGTAACATAGTTATTTGTATTTTTTATGGATAATTACCATATAAAATGACAATTTTATATTTTAGCTATATAATAATATAAAACAAAAGGGGGAATTGTTTATGATAGATGGACATATGCATTTAGAAAATGGACCACTTACAAAAGAATATGTATTAGCATTCGTGGAAGAAGCTAAAAGAAAGGGTATGAAGACTATTCATATATTAGATCATACTCATAGATTTATTGAGTTTGAACCTATATATGAAGATTTAAGAGCATTAGATGTACAAGATACATGGTTAAATAATAAATCTATGAAATTTAAAGATAACTTATCTACATTTATAGATTTAATGAAAGAAATACAGACAATGGATTTAGAAGTAGAAGTGAAATATGGTTTAGAAGTTTGTTATACACCACAGGCTGAAGATTTTTTAAGAGATTTATTATCTCAATATGAGTTTGATTTTTTAATTGGTTCTATTCATTCAGTAGACGGTATTTTATATGATATGAGTTTTTCTAAGGAATTGTTGTTTGATAAGTTTGATATTAATCATATATATAAGAGATATTATGAATTAATATGTAATGTAATAGAATCTGGTTTATTTACCCAAGTAGGACATTTAGATCAGATTAAGTTATTTAATTATTATCCAACATATGATTTAAAACCAACATATCAAAAAGTTGCGGAATTATTAAATAAACATCATGTCAAAGCTGAAAATAATACTGGTATTCATTATCGTTATGGTCATAAAGATATTGGATTAAATAATGAATTATTACAAGTATTAAAAGATAACCATGTTGATATGATTACTTCTAGTGATGCTCATAAACCTAGTGATGTAGGTACAGATATAGCATTGATATATGATAAGACTATGAAATAGATGAAGTATATTGTTATATTAAAAGATAAAGTGAGTCATGAAATAGAAGACATGTAGCTTATTTAAAGCAGACTGCATGAGATGGTCATTTATTCTTATGTGGACTTTTGATTGGTCATGATGGTGCTATGTAGATGATATTAGCTGATAGTCAAGAAGAAGTGGAAGAAATGATAAAGAAGGATTCTTTTGTATCAGAAGAGTTTTATAGAGACTATGATATTGATATGTTATTAGAAGCTAATTTAGAGAATCATTTTTTATTAAAGGACTAATTGTCATAAAATGTATCTTTCTTATTTTATATAAGTAAGGAGGATATAAAAATGTTAGAGATAAGAATAGCAAATATTAATGATTTAGATAATATTAGTCAGTTATATGTAGATTATATTAATGAAAAGAATAGTAGAATAGTAATAGGATATCTAGAGGAGATACAAGTATCAGATGTCATAGAAAGTTATCAAGAACATATAGAAAATGGTGATGTTTTTGTGGCTTATAATCATAATGAGTTTTTAGGCTTTTGTTTATTCCGTATATATCAAAATAGCATTCATATAGAAAACATATTAGTTCTTTCAAATACATTAGATATACATTTACAGTTAGTATCAGCATTAGGACAGTACGGATATCAAAATAGTTATTCTACAATGAAAGTATGGGTAGAAGGTGGTAGTAATGAAGTTAAAGATTTATATATAAGTCTTGGTGCTAAAGAGAATGGTTTCTATGGTTTGAAATATACTTATTATTAAGAATTAGTATGGAATGATTTGAATCAATTTAAATAGAAAGAGGGTAAAATCGTGAAATATGGTAATGTAGATGAAATGATGCAGTTAGGTAGAGATTTTGTACAAAGTATTGAAGAAGATGAAGACTATAAAACTGATCAGTATTTGAAACGACCTCAACCACCATTAGTTAAGACAAGAATGAGTAATATAAGTATAAAATTACCTACAAACTTTAAAGAATTAAATATAAAGAATGATTTTCTAGAAATTATTAATTCTAGAAAATCTAGTAGAGTATATACTCAAGAAGGTATGAGCTTATTAGCTTTATCTTATTTATTATGGTGTACACAAGGAGTAAAAGGAATTAGAGGTAAATCTTATGCTACACTTAGAACAGTGCCATCTGCAGGCGCTAGACATCCTTTTGAAACATATTTAGTTATACAAAGAGTAGATGGACTAGATGCCGGTTTATATCATTATCTACCTATGACTCATGAGATAGAGTTGATTGGAAAGTTAGATGATTATAAAGGATTTATTAATAAATCAGTACATGGACAAATATGGGTTTCTAAAGCAGATGTTGTCTTCTATTATAGTTTTGTTTGTTATAGAGGGGAGTGGAGATATGGTATATCTTCACATAGAGTTGCATTAATGGATGCAGGACATGTGACTGAAAATCTTTATTTAGCGTGTGCTTCTATTGGTTTAGGGACTTGTGCTATTGGTGGAGTAGATGCTATATGTGATGAAGTATTTAGACTAGATGGTAAAGAAGAATTTATGTTCTATTGTCAAAGTGTTGGTACTATTAAACAGCAAGATGAATATAAAGAAAAAGAATTTTATAGATTTGTAGAAGAGGAAGGATTGTAGTTTTTGTCATAGTATTTTTCTTTCTCACATGAATTTAAATAGAGAAATACTAAAATTTTGGTAGAGTATGAAATAATCAAGAATTTTAGATATATCACAAATATATATATGAAAATAATCATAAAAACAAATAAAAGTAAAAAAACTGTTGACAATCATTTTATATGAGAGTATGATTTGGTCATATACAAAAATTAAATCGTTGATTAGGAATAGTATCTTATTGAACGCTTTTAGCGAGGTAACACAGAGTGAAAGGTTACTAAGTGGAAATAGGAGAATCGCACCTAGGAGAGTCTGTTGGAAATAAGTATAACAGAACGTGTGTCTTGCGTTAAAGACTAGAGGGGTCTATTAGACAACTAAGGTGGTACCGCGATTATTTCGTCCTTGGATTTTTATCCAAGGACGTTTTTTATTAGAGGGGGGTTATTCAATGATAATACGGCGATGTCAAATTAATCATTATAAATATAAATTAAATATAAATAAAATAAAGGAAAGAAAAGAGGATAATTAATATGGAAAAGAAACAATATAAAAAAGTCGTTTTAGCTTATTCAGGAGGTTTAGATACTTCTATTATTATTTCATGGTTAAAAGAAAACTATGGTTGTGAAGTTATTGCAGTTGCAGGAGATGTAGGACAAGAAGATGAATTAGAAGGATTAGAAGCAAAAGCTATAGCTACAGGTGCTAGTAAATATTACTGTGCTGATTGTAAAGAAGAATTTGTTAAAGATTTTATCTTCCCAGCTATTAAAGCTAACGCAATCTATGAAAATAAATATTTATTAGGTACTTCATTAGCAAGACCTATCATTGCTAAAAAATTAGTTGATATCGCCATTGCTGAAGGTGCAGATGCAATCTGTCATGGATGTACTGGTAAAGGTAATGACCAAGTTAGATTTGAATTAACTATTAAAGCATTTGCTCCAGATATGCCAATTATCGCTCCTTGGAGAACTTGGGAATTAAAATCAAGAGAAGAAGAAATCGAATATGCAGAAGCAAGAAATATCCCACTAAAAATTAACAGAGAAACAAACTACTCTAAAGATAAAAACTTATGGCATTTATCACATGAAGGATTAGACTTAGAAAGTCCAGCAAATGAACCAATGTATGATAAAATTTTAGAAATGGGTGTAACTCCAGAAGCAGCTCCTGATACACCAACATATATTACATTAACATTTAAGAATGGTGAACCTGTTGCTTTAGATGGTAAAGAAATGGGCGGAGTTGAATTAATTAAAGAATTGAATAAAATTGGTGGTGCTAATGGTATTGGTATTGCTGATATGGTAGAAAACAGATTAGTTGGTATGAAATCTAGAGGAGTTTATGAAACACCAGGTGGAACTATTTTATATAAAGCTCATGGTGATTTAGAAGAAATTACTTTAGATAAAGAAACTCAACATTTTAAACAACAAGTAGCATTAAAACTTGCAGATATTTTATATAACGGTCAATGGTATACACCATTAACTAAAGCTTTATTAGCATTCGTTGATGAAACTCAAAAGACAGTTAATGGTGATGTTAAATTAAAATTATATAAAGGAAATATCATGAATGCAGGTATGACTTCACCAGATACTTTATATAGTGAACAAACAGCTTCATTTGGTGAAGATGAAGATTATAATCAAATGGATTCTCAAGGATTTATTAATCTATTTGGTTTACCAATCAAAGTAAAAGCAAAATTAGATCAACAAAGAAATAAATAATGGGGTGAAAATATGGTCCTTTGGGCAGGTAGATTTAAAAAAGAAGTCAATGAAAATGTAAATGCATTTAATTCATCTATTTCATTTGATGCTAGAATGTATCAACATGATATTATGGGGAGTCTAGCTCATGCAAAAATGTTAGAAAAACAGGGAATCATTGATAAAAAGAATTTAGAAGAAATTCAAGAGGGGTTAAACAATATATTAGAAGAATTAAATAACGGGACATTAGAATTTGACTATAATGCAGAAGATATTCATATGTTTATTGAAAGTGAGCTTACTAAACGTTATCCAGTAAGTGGTAAGAAATTACATACTGCTAGATCACGTAATGACCAAGTAGCATTAGATTTAAGATTATATACTCGTGATGAAGTGAAAGAAATCAAATCAATGTTAGTAGATTTAATCAATGTAATCATGGAACAAGCGAAACAGCACACTGAAACAATTATGAGTGGATATACACATTTACAACGTGCTCAACCGATCACATTTGCACATCATTTAATGGCATATAGTGAAATGTTTTATAGAGATATAGAAAGATTAGATGACTGCTATAAGAGAATGAATGTTTCACCACTTGGTAGTGGTGCCTTAGCTACTACAACTTATCCTATTGATAGAATGATGGTTGCAAAAGAATTAGGTATGTCTGATATCACTTACAACAGCTTAGATGGTGTAAGTGATAGAGACTATGCTATTGAATTAGCTAATGCTTTAGCTTTAATTATGATGCATTTATCTCGTTTTAGTGAAGAAATTATTCTTTGGTGTTCATGGGAATTCAAGTATATTGAGTTAGATGATGCTTATGCTACAGGTTCATCTATTATGCCACAGAAGAAAAATCCTGATATTGCTGAGCTTGTAAGAGGTAAGAGTGCAAGAGTTATTAATCATGTTTCTGGTTTATTAACAATGATGAAAGGTTTACCTTTAGCTTACAATAAAGATATGCAGGAAGATAAAGAAGCATTATTTGATTGTATAGATACTGTTAAGCTTTGTTTACCAGTATTTACTGATATGATTAAAACAATGAAAGTCAATAAAAATAAAATGAAAGAAGCAGCAGCTAAAGGATTTATTAATGCTACTGACTGTGCTGATTATTTAGTTAAACATGGTCTAGCATTTAGAGATGCTTATAAGATTACAGGTCAGCTAGTTGCTTATTGTATAGATAATGATTTTGTTTTAGAAACGTTACCATTAGATGTTTATAAACAATTTAATGAAGTGTTTGATGAAACAGTATATGAGGCTATTGCTTTAGAAACTTGTGTTAACAATAGAACTGTTGATGGCGGTCCTTCTAAAGTAGCAGTAGAAAAGAGTATTAAAATTATGGAAGGAAAGGTGAATAATTTATGATAAAAGCTGGTATTATTGGTGCTAGTGGTTATGCTGGTGCAGAACTTCTAAGATTATTATTAAATCATGATGAAGTTGAAGTTGTAGCTATTAGTTCTCAAAGTTATTTAGGACAAGAGTTATCTTCTTTATATCCTTCTTTCTATAAAGTATATGATGGAAAATTTGTAGAAGATAATGAAGTTATTGAAAAGAGTGATATTGTTTTTGCGTCATTACCTCATGGTTTAAGTGAAAAATATGCAAAAGCTTGTGATGAAAAAGGTAAAAAGTTCATCGATTTAGGAGCAGATTTTAGATTAGATGATGAAGCTGATTATCAAGAATGGTATGGATTAGATTATAATGAAAAAGATTTACATACTAAACAGGTCTATGGTTTATCTGAAGTGAATAGAGAAAAGATTAAAGAAGCTTCTATTATTGGTAATCCAGGATGTTATCCTACTTCAATTACTTTAGGTTTATATCCTTTATTAAAGGAAAAGATGAATGCTTCTACTCATCTTATGATTGATTCTAAGTCAGGAACTACAGGTGCTGGTAAATCATTAAGTGAAACTACACATTTTTCTAGATGTAATGAATCATTCCATCCTTATAAAGTGGGAGTACATAGACATACTCCTGAAATTGAACAAGAGTTATCTAAAATGTATGGTGATAAATTAATGGTTACTTTTGTACCTCATTTATTACCTGTTAATAGAGGAATTATTTCAACTATCTGTGTTCCATTAAAGGATAATGTAACATTTGCAGAAGTTGAAGAAACATATCATAAATACTATGATAAAGAATATTTTGTAAGAGTATTAAAGAGTGGTAATATTGCAGATTTAAAATTTGTAAAGTATTCTAACTTCTGTGATATTTCATTACACTATGATAAACGTACTCATACAGTGATTGTAGTTAGCACAATTGACAATATGGTTAAAGGTGCGGCAGGACAAGCTATTCAGAATATGAATATTATGTTTGGTTTAGAAGAAACAAAAGGTCTAAAAATGGTAGGACCATCATTTTAAAGGAGTGATAGTGTGAAAGATATCTTAGGTGGAGTTTGTGCTCCTAAAGGATTTAAAGCTACAGGTATTCATTGTGGTGTTAGAAAGAATAAAACAAAGAAAGATTTAGCTTTAATTGTAAGTGATGTTATGTGTCATGCAGCTTCTACTTATACTCAAAACAAGGTTAAAGGTGCTCCTATCTATGTAACAAAAGATCATTTACAAAATAATGAAGCTATCGCAATTCTTTGTAATAGTGGTAATGCGAATACTTGTAATGTAGATGGTATTGATATTGCAAATGCAATGTGTGATTTATGTGCTAAAGAATTAAATATTAGTGCAGATGATATTATTATTGCATCTACAGGTGTTATTGGACAACCTTTGTCATTAGAACCGTTTGAAATTCATATGAAAGAATTAGTAGATAATTTAAATGAAAATGGTAGTGAAGATGCATGTGCTGGTATTATGACAACAGATACTGTAAAGAAAGAATATGCAGTAGAATTTGAATTAGATGGTAAAGTATGTCATATTGGTGCTATCGCTAAAGGTAGTGGAATGATTCATCCTAATATGGCAACTATGTTAGCTTTTGTAACTACTGATGTAGCTATTAGTAAAGAAATATTACAGCAGGTAGTTGTAGAAGTTGTTAATGATACATTTAATATGGTTAGTGTTGATGGTGATACTTCTACTAATGATATGTTATCAGTTATGGCTAATGGTTTAGCTGGAAATAAAGAGATTAGTGAAGTTGATGATAATTATAAAACATTTAAAGAAGCACTTTATTATATTTGTGAATGCTTATCTAAAGGTATCGCAAAAGATGGAGAAGGTGCTACAAAACTATTAACTTGTAAAGTAAGTAATGCATGTAGTATTAAAGATGCAAAAATTGTTGCTAAATCAGTTATTACAAGCTCTTTATTTAAAGCAGCTATGTTTGGTAAGGATGCAAATTGGGGACGTATTTTATGTGCTATTGGTTATAGTGAAGCAAGTTATGATGTTGATAAGATTGAAGTTAGTCTAGCAAGTTCTAAGGGATCTATTCTAGTATGTCAAAATGGTAGAGGATATCCTTTTAGTGAAGAAAAAGCTTTAGAAATATTAAGTGAAGATGAAATTGAAATATTGATTGATTTACATGATGGAGATTATAATGCTACGGCTTGGGGTTGTGATCTTACTTATGATTATGTAAAAATTAATGGCGATTATAGAACTTAGAAAGGGAGAACAATGGAAAGAAATTCTGTTTTAAAGGCTGAGGTATTATCTCAGGCATTACCTTATATTCAAAAATATAACAATAAAATAGTTGTTATTAAATATGGTGGTAATGCAATGATTAATGAAGAATTGAAGATGAATGTTATTACTGATGTTGTTCTATTATCTGAAATTGGTGTTAAGGTTATTTTAGTTCATGGTGGTGGACCTGCTATCAGTCAGACATTAAAAAAAGTTGGTAAAGAATCTAAATTTATTAACGGGTTAAGATATACTGATGAAGAAACTATTGATGTTGTTCAGATGGTATTAGCTGGTAAGACTAATAAAGATTTAGTTAAGCTTATTATGCAAAAAGGTGGCAATGCTATGGGGGTTAGTGGTATTGACAATATGCTTATTGAAGCTGAAAAATACGAATCTGAAGATGATTTAGGATATGTAGGTGCTGTTAAAGAGATTCATCCACAAATGATTATGGATATGCTTGAAAAAGGTTATATTCCAGTTATTGCAAGTGTTGGTATGGATAAAGATGGACATACATACAATATTAATGCTGATACTGCAGCAGCTGAAATTGCAAGAGCAGTAGGTGCTGAGAATATGATTTTAGTTAGCGATATTCCAGGATTATTGGAAGATAGAAATGATGAAAGTACTTTGATTCCACTAGTTCATGTATATGAAGTGAATGCACTAATGAACAGAGGAATTATTAGTGGAGGAATGATTCCTAAGATTGATTGCTGTGTAAGAGCAGTTAGACAAGATGTTAAAAAAGCTGTTATTATTGATGGTAGAATTCCACATTCTATTTTAATAGAAATGTTATCTAAAGAAGGAATTGGTACTATGGTAATTAGATAGGAGGAAAATTTTATGGTTAATTTAAATCAAAGAAGTTTCTTAACTTTAAAAGATTACACACAGGAAGAAATTAGATATTTATTAGATTTAGCTCATAAGCTAAAAAAAGATAAAAAAGCAGGAAAAATTGGTAATCATTTATTAGGAAAAAATGTAGTATTATTATTTGAAAAAACTTCTACTCGCACAAGATGTTCATTTGAAGTAGCTGCATTAGATGAAGGTGGACATGCTACTTTTTTAAGTAACTCTCAAATGGGTACTAAAGAATCTTTAGAAGATACTGCTAAAGTATTAGGTAGAATGTATGATGGTATTGAATATAGAGGTTTTGATCAAAATACTGTAGAAGATTTAGCAAAATTCTCTGGTGTACCTGTATGGAATGGTTTAACTGATGTTGATCATCCTACTCAAACATTAGCTGATTTCTTAACTATTGAAGAACATATTAATAAACCATTAAATGAAGTTAAATTTGTATTTACAGGAGATATTAGAAATAATGTTTGTTATGGTTTAATGTATGGAGCTGCAAAAATGGGTATGCATTTTGTATGTTTAGGACCTAAAACATTAACTATTGATCCTGAAGTATTAGCTTATTGTGAGGCAGAAGCAAAAAAATCTGGTGGTAAATTTGAAGTATTAGATAATGTTGATGAAGCAGTTAAAGATGCTGATGTTATTTATACTGATATTTGGGTAAGTATGGGTGAAGATGAAAGCTTATATAAACCAAGAGTAGAAATGTTATCACCTTATAAAGTTACTGTTGATATGATGAAGAAAACAGGTAAAGATAGTACTATCTTTATGCATTGTTTACCTTCATATCATGATTTTCAAACTAAAGTTGCAAAAACTAAATATGAGCAAGGTATTGATATTAGAGAAGTTGATGATGAAGTCTTTAGATCTAAGAATTCTGTAGTTTTTGATGAAGCTGAAAATAGAATGCATACTATTAAAGCTGTCATGGTAGCTACTATTGGTAATCATGTAGATGATATTTTAGAATAGGGTAAACCTATTCTTTTTTATATACAAAAACGTTTTGTACTTAATGTACAAAACGTTATATCTTTGATACTTTTCTGAATAATATAAATCCTATTACAAATAATAAACTTATACCTGCAATACCTACATTCATACGGCCAGTAATTTGAGCTAAGAAACTTACCATTGCAGTTCCTACAAAAGAAGCTCCTTTACCACAGATATCATAAATACCAAAAAATTCACCTGATTTATCAGCAGGAATAATCTTTGCAAAGTATGATCTAGATAAAGCTTGAATAGCTCCTTGGAACATACCTACAAATACAGCTAATACCCAGAATTCCCATTGTTTATCTAATTGTACTGCAAATAAAGCAATACATGTATAGGCAATGATACAGAACTGTAATAACTTTTCTGTAGGATGTTTTTTGGATAGATAACCAAATAGTAAGGCAAATGGAAAAGCTACTATTTGTGTTACTAATAATGCTAGTAATAATCCTGTTGTGTCTAATCCTAAAGCACTACCATAAGCAGTAGCCATATCTATGATAGTATACACTCCATCTATATAGAAAAAGAATGCAAGTAAGAATATAAATATCTTTTTATGTTTTTTAATTTCTATAAAAGTATTTTTTAATCTTATAAAACTATCCTTGATAGGATTTTGTGGTTTTTCTATGTAATGAACTTGTTCATATGTTTTAAGTAATGGTAATGTCATTAATAACCACCATCCAGCATTAATAAATAATGCTAGTGACATTGCTGTATCAAAACTTATACCAATAGAATCATAGAATAATACAAAGATTAAGCTAATAATAAATGGTATACAACTACCAATATATCCCCAAGCATAACCCTGAGAAGAAACAACATCAATGCGTTCATCAGTAGTAATATCTGTAAGCATAGAATCATAGAAAATTAAACTTGCTGAATATCCTACTTTCGCAATCACAAATATCGCGAGAAAGATTATCCATGATTTAGGAATAGATAAAGCAGCACAACCAATAACACCTAACATCATAGAAAGAGTAAAGATAGGTTTCTTATATCCTTTGGTATCTACAATAGTTCCTAGTATTGGACCTATAATCGAAACTATAACAGTTGTAATAGATGCTGCATATCCCCAATAGGCAAGATAGTCAACTTCATTAATACCTGCTAATCCTGCAAGATAATTAAAGTATATAGGTAATATAGTTGCAATTAATAAGACAAAAGCAGAATTACCTACATCATATAATATCCAATATTTTTCTTTATTTGTTAATTTAATTTTGTCCATAAATATCTCCTATTCAAAATCATTGTGATATATATCATCTAACTTATTATCTAAGAATTCTTCTATTAGTTTTACAGCTATATCAACACTATTATTTAATTTATTTAATAATTCTTTTATACCATCTGTAGCTTTTTCATTAGGTTCATAGTTAATAAGTAAACCTCTATGACTATGATATATACCACCTATCTTCATTCCTAGATAAACCATATTCCTTTTTATTTTACCTGGTGCTTTAATCAACCCTAAATACAACAATAAATCTTTTAAAGCTTTATATATATCTTTTTCTTCTAAATGAAAAAATGGTGAAATAATCTTACTGACATAATGATTAGGATGTATATGGGTAGTTAAAGATGTCGTAAGAGGATTAAGATGATTTTTTACTAGAATAGCTCTATCTAGTTCTGATTCTATTTCTAAATGAGTTAATCCTGTTTCTTTTTCTACTTCTCCTACATAATGATGACAAGTATGATCTAATGTAAAATGAGTAATAAAACCATATACATATGCAATAGAAGCTTCTTTATCTTTACTGTTTTTAATAACTTCTTTTGCAAATTCAAAGAAATGATAAGCTTCTTCTCTATGCATCTGACTCCCTAATTGATTAACTTTATTCTTTGATAAAGGATTATAATAAAACAATATATCAGGCCCATGTACCCCAATATTATATAAATCAATATTTCTATTAATCAATTCTTTTGTTTCAGGTTTTAACTTATTTAAAACTTTTTGCCCAAATATATAATGTGCATAACCTGCTGGCATAATATCGCCTCCTTCAATCATTATATCTATAAACAAATATAAAAGTAAATATAAATAATATTATTATTTTTAAAATAAGTTATGTTATAATCAAGAATAGAAATAAACTAAAGATAGGGAAAAATAATGGATAATAAAACATCAATTTATATTGTTTGTACTCAAACCGGAACAATACTTTCAAGAATTTTAAAAATAATAACGAAAGCAGAATATAATCATGTATCTATTTCTTTAGATTCTACTTTAAATCATATGTATTCTTTTGGTAGAAAGAATGCATATAATCCGATAATAGGAGGATTAGTACAAGAAAATCCTAATTGGGGTACATTTAAAAGATTTTCTAATACTAAAGCCAAGATTATTAGTATTGAGATAGATACTCAAGATTATGAGAATATTAAGCATTATATAGAAGAAATGTATTCACATAAAGAGGATTATCATTATAACTTATATGGATTAGCTTATGGTTATTTTAATATTCCATATAAGAAAGATAATTATTATTACTGTTCAGAATTTGTAAGAGAAATTCTTTTAAAGGGAAGAGTTATAACAGAGATAGAGTTTAATACAGTTGTAAAGCCAATAGATTTTCTTTCTTTAAAAAATTATCATGAAGTTTATGAAGGATATTTAAAAGAATATATGAATAATGTATTGTAGACGTCATTATTCATATATTCTTTTTTTATATGTATAGGGGTGAGATAAATATTTGTCATAAAACAAGGAACTTCTCTTTTATATTTACAAAAGAGAAGTTTTTGCTTTTAGGGGGTGATGTTCCTTTGAAGAATAATGATAAAGTAGATAGATTATTAGATATGGTGATTATGTTATTAACTAGTGGTTTTATTTCTTGGGTGATAGGAAGATTTGAAATATTTCCTTTATATGAAACTTTAGATTTTTATTTTTTTAAGTGTTCTACTGGTTTAGTGGCAATAATATGTATTTTATTTGATTATGGTTATTTATCATTCTAAAGATATAACGTTGATTTCTATATTTATAGTTTCTCTTAGTTCTTATGTTTTATTTGTATTTTTGAAAGTATTTCTAAAATATATGATATTCAGATATATTGTATTGATACTAATAATAATATTAACAATTCTATATTTTATTTTGCGGTTACAATATAATAACTCTTAATACTCATTTATTAAGTGATAGAACAACTACAATATTTGTAGTATTCCATGAATGTTATCATCATTATCAATATGAACTTATCAATACACTTGAAGATAAAATGAATACTAATTTAATTACGATGAGAGAAGTTAAGCAATGGAAAGAAGAACTAGAAAACTATATAAATGCTAGTCAAAATTATGAAAAGTATTATAACCAGAGTTTAGAAGAAAGTGCTAGAGAATATATGTATATTTAAGTTTAATAGAAGGAGATAATAGTAATGGGAAGAAAAATTAAACAATTATAAGTAAGAAAAGAAATAAATGATAGATTAAAAGTAGAAATTAATAGTTTAGCTGGATATATTAATGAGAATAATGATGTTTATGATACAGGAGGAATATGGGCTAAAGATGGCTATAGCTACACAGATATCACAGAGTTATTTATTAAAGGTGATTTAGTAGATAAAGAAGGAAATATATTACATACGGTAAAAACCTGGTATGAAAATATAGCTTTAGATCCTGAGGGATATGATAGTTTTGAATTATGCGTAATGAATGTTTCTAGATTTACTGTTGTAGATGATATGGTCGTATGCTGGATTAAAAAGAAAGTAGGAGGAGAAAGCGATATGCAAAAGATAGATTTAATAGTAAGTGATCAGATTATTAATGATATGAATATTAATATTCAGGATTTAAGTTATTTTATTAGTAATGCTAATGATATTTATATTAGAGGTAAGATAAGTGCTAAGGAAGGATATAAGAATAGAACTAAGACTCATCTTATTGTGAAAGGGGATCTTCTTGATAAAGATGGACAGATTTTGTATACGATTAAAGATTGGAGTTCTAAGCTTTTAAAACCTAATGTTTATGATTTATTTGATTTAAGTTGTTGTGCTATTCATCGTTTTTTGGATATTCATTCTATTGCAGCTATTAAAGTTTATCCTTCATTATGTATAATATAGGAAAATAGCATGGAAAGAAAAGAGTTTATAGAAGTTTATAATAGATTTATATATTGATGAGAAAGATAATTTATACATTAAGGATATAAAAACACCTTTTACATATGAAAGGGAAAATGTTTAATGAAATTATTAAAGGATAAGTTTTTTACTATTGAAAACTTTATGCATTGTTCTGTTCTTCTATATCTTCTTAATAATGTTATTATATGTTTAAATAAGAATTATGTTATATCTGGTATTTTATTAGATACAGTGTTTAATCATTTTATTAAGATTGGTTTAATAACTTCTTTCATTGGGTTGAGTTTATTTGTCTGTAGTAGACGAAAAGAGTATTTTTTTGATAAACCAATATAGGATAAAATAACAATAAAATATATGCGAAGTTTAATGCTTATATTTATATTTATTGGTTTTTTTATACCTTTATTATATGAATGTTTTATTTTAGATAGAGAATATAGGGGGATTGTCAAAAATTTTGTGTAAATTATTGATACTATCTGAAAAATTCAATTGTAGAAATAGAAGTGTATACTTCTTTTATTACTAATATATTATATGTATAGTTTCCGAGGATGAGGGACAGTAATTGAGAATATCATTCAAAAGACTCATTGTAAAAGGAGTCTTTTTTTGTTGTGGTGGAAAATATGAACAGTTATTTTAAAAAAACATAGTCATTATATCTAGGAAACTTTATAAATGATTTAATAATGAAAATATAAGAAGAAGTAAAAGAAACACTTTTCAAGGTTCATATTTTGCGTTACCAAATAGAAGCAAAAAGAAAAAAGGAAGAAGACATGGGTTACATTAAACAAAAATGTTTACATCATATAGATGAAGTATTAGAAAAAAATAGTGATGATATATAAAAAGAAGGATTTCTCCTTCTTAGAACATATCTTTCTTTTTAAATATAAATGCTGCAACTGCACAAATAACAAATGCTACAATGATAGGGAAGTATGCAACAGGAAATGGTAATCCTGTAACGTTCATACCATAATAGCTAAATACCATATTTGGTATTTCCATAACAATAGTAAGTACAGTTAAAGCTTTCATAACATCATTTAAGTTATTTGAAATGATTGAAGCATATGCATCCATAGTACTAGATAATGTATTAGAATAAATATTACACATCTCAGTGGCCTGTCTAACTTCGATTAAGACGTCTTCTAGTAAGTCTTCATCTTCTTCATATAACTTAATTAATTTTCCTCTCATGATTTTATTTAGAGTAATTTCATCATTTTTTAATGATGAAGAAAAGTATACTAATGATTTTTCAAATCCTAACATTTGGATAATTTCTTTATTTTTCATTAATTTATTTAATTTCTTTTCAGTAAATGATGATAATCTATCAATCTGACGTAGGTAAATAAGGAATCTTTGAGATATTCTTAATAATAAAAGTAATAAGAATCTTGTTTTTAAAGTTGTATTTACTCCTTTTACAGTACCATTACTCATATCTTGAATATTATAGTTATCATATAAACAAATAGTAATAATATGATCATGAGTTAAAACAACACCTAGTGGTAAAGTTGTATATTTTAAAGTTGTATTTGTATAATTTTCACTATCATCCTCAGCACTAGGATAATCAAAGATTACTAGTGTTTGGTCAAAATCATCATCATAATCAATATGTGCACTTTCATCAGTATCTAATGATGAATTAATGAATTCAGGCATAATTCCTAATTGTTCAATTAGGAATGCTTTTTCTTCTTCGGTGGGGGCAACTGCACTTATCCAGCAACCTGGTTCTACCTGATTTATTTTAGTTGTTACATTATTTATTGTTTTATAAAATTCTAACATAGTTTTACCCTCACCTTTCCACCTCGCATTATAACATATTGATTTCAATTTGAATACTAAGTTTTTAAAATTAATATTTCATAAAGAAGTTTTATCATATTCTTGTAAAATAATAACTGTTTTTACAAAAAATTAACTCACTTTATACAAAAAGTTGATTTTTGTATAAATAAAAAAGAGATAAACTATGGGTGTCTTAAGAGACAGGAAAGAGGAAATATAAAATATGAAAAAATTAGGTGCTTTATTATTAGCTTGCGTATTAAGTTTAAGCTTAGTTGGATGTGGAGGAACTACTGATAATACTAACACTGATACAAATACAGACATTAGTGGAAAAGTAAGTATGGATGGTTCTACATCTATGGAAAAATTTGTAAATGGTATCAAAGAAGCTATGGCTGAAAAATATCCAAACTTAACAATTGAACCACAATTCACAGGTTCAGGAACTGGTATTCAATCAGCAATTGCTGGTACTGCTGATATTGGAAACTCTTCAAGAGCTTTAAAAGATGAAGAAAAAGCAGAAGGTTTAGTAGAAAATATCGTTGCTATTGATGGGATTGCAGTAGTAGTAGATAAAGCTAATACTGTGACTAACTTAACACAAGATCAATTAAAACAAATCTATACTGGTGCAATTACTAACTGGAAAGAAGTTGGTGGAGCTGATCAACAAATCGTTGTTATCGGACGTGAAGCTAGTTCAGGAACTAGAGGAGCTTTCGAAGAAATTTTAGAAATCGAAGAAAAATGTAAATATGCTCAAGAATTAAATGAAACTGGTGCAGTTATGGCAGCTGTTGCAGCTACTCCAGGTGCAATTGGATATGTATCTTTAGATAACGTAGATGATTCAGTAATTGCTGTTTCTTTAGATGGTGTAGCACCAAGTGAAGATACAGTTAAAGATGGTTCTTATGCATTACAAAGACCATTCGTAATGGCTACTAAAGGTGAAGTTTCTGAACAATCTGAAGCAGTAAAAGCAGTATTTGATTTCATCAATAGTGAAGATGGTCAAGCGGTTATTGAAGCTGTAGGATTAGTATCTCCAAACTAATAAACTTAATATAAAATAAAGGGAACTCATATGAGTTCTTTTTTTCTTATAAATATAAACTAGGATGATTATATTTATAAGAAATTGAAATGGTAGCTTTGATGGATAACAGTTACTTTGGTTAGATCCTATTAATGCTTTTCTTCAAAGATTCTATAAATAATTATGATAGAAAGACTATGAGTAAATTGAATCAAAGTGCAGAAAACAATAATAAGATATTCTATAAATCATGGCAATTACATATGTCATAGAAGATAAAATGATTAAATTATTTCTATCTTAGAAAAGTGTAACTTTTAAGAAGTGTGGTTCATGTATTACTATGAAAAATGTAGAGAGTAAACTTTTTATTAAAGAAACTATAAATGCTATAGCTATCTTAATATTTAGGAGAAATATTTGTTTAAGAAAATATCCTATAATAAATGCACCAATAATGATGATACAACTAAGAATATTATTTTTTCATATTAATTATCTTCCTATGTAATTATTATAAATAATCAATATGATACACGTGACAGTATTTAAAAACTGTTAAGAATTTGTATATGATTTATATAAATTTACATAATCTTAATAAACTTTAAACAAAAACAAGATATTTCATGTATATGAAAAGATATAAACTATGGGTGAATTTTAAGATTTTATTAAAAGGAGAAAGTCAATGGAAAAAGGAATTGTATCTATTTTCGCAAATAGAAAGACAAAATCTATGGTAGAAAAAGTTGCTGCAATGATATTTACATGTTGTGCGGTTGTATCAATTGTAGCAGTTCTTTCTATTACAGCTTATATGATTATATCTGGAACTCCTGCAATCTTTAAAGTAGGATTAACAGAAATTTTATTTAGTAATGTATGGGCACCTACTGCAAGTCATCCACAGTTTGGTATTCTTAACATTATTTTAACATCAATTGTAGGGGTATCTTGTGCAATTTTAATTGGAGTTCCTATTGGAATTTTAACTGCTGTTAACTTAGCAGAAATAGCAAGTGAAAGAGTGAGAAATGTAGTTAAGAGTGCAGTTGAGTTATTAGCTGGTATTCCTTCGGTAATCTATGGGTTATTAGGAATATTAATTGTTAATCCATTAATGTATAAATTAGAATTATTTCTTTTTAAAGATAGTACCACTCATCAATTTACTGGTGGTTCAAATTTATTATCTGCAATTATCGTATTAGCAATTATGATTTTACCAACATTAATTAATATTACTGAAACATCTTTAAAAAGTGTTCCTGATGATTATCGTAAAAGCTCTTTAGCTTTAGGTGCTAGTCAGATGCAGACAATTTTTAAAGTTGTATTACCTGCTGCTAAAAATGGTATTATGTCAGCTATTGTATTAGGAGTAGGACGTGCAATTGGAGAAGCTATGGCTATCTTGCTTGTAGCAGGTAACTCAGTTAATACACCATTACCTTTTAATTCAGTACGTTTCTTAACAACAGGTATTGTTTCAGAAATGGGATATGCGGCTGGAACACATCGTCAAGTATTATTTACAATTGGATTGGTATTATTTATCTTTATATTAATTATTAACTTAGTCTTAACATTTATTTTAAAGCGTGGTGATGAAGATGGGAAATAGTATTTATAATAAGAAAAATAGATTTAGTGATAAGATTTTAAATGGTTGTATTCAATTATCTACAGCTTTATCTGTTCTATTATTAGTAGTTATTATTGGATATATCTGTTATAGAGGTATTCCTGCATTTAAGTTTGATTATTTAGTAAATACTACAAGTATTTTAAAGAATACTGTAGGTATTTTACCTAATATTATTAATACAATTTATATGATTATATTAACATTATTGATAGCAGGTCCAATAGGTATTGGTGGAGCAATTTATTTAAATGAGTATGCAACTAATAAAAGATTTGTAGAAATTATTTCATTTACTACAGAAGTATTAGCGGGTATTCCATCAATTATTTATGGTTTATTTGGGATGTTATTCTTTGGTAATGTTCTACAATTACATTATTCTATTCTAACAGGTGCTTTGACCTTATCAATTATGGTTTTACCAATTATTTCAAGAAATACTCAAGTTGCTTTGCAGGCAGTACCAAAAAGTTATCGTGAAGCTGCATTAGGAATAGGTGCTACAAAATGGTATATGATTAGAACAGTATTATTACCGAGTGCTATTCCTGGTATTTTAACTGGAGTTATTTTAGCTATGGGTAGAATTGTTGCTGAATCTGCAGCATTATTATTTACTGCTGGAAGTGTTAGTAATTTACCAGTAAACTGGATAACTCATATATTTTCAAGTGGTGGTACTCTTACTATTCAGTTATATCTTGAAATGGCAAAAGCAAATTATGAAGTTGCATTTGTGATTGCTTTAGTATTAGTTGTTATTGTATTAGCATTGAACTTCACTGCAAAGTGGATTTCGAAAAAATTTGATGTAAATAAGGTAGGATAAAAAGAATGAGTAAAACAAAAATTCAAGCAAGAAACTTAGATTTATATTATGGTGAAAAACATGCTTTAAAGAATGTTAATCTTGATATTAAAGAAAATAAAATTACAGCTTTTATTGGTCCTTCAGGGTGTGGTAAATCTACATTTTTAAAGACATTAAATCGTATGAATGATTATGTTAAAAATGTAAAGATTACAGGAGATGTAACTTTAGATGGTGAAGATATTTATGATCCACGTGTTGATACTACAGTACTTAGAAAGAAAGTAGGAATGGTATTTCAACAACCTAATCCATTCCCAATGAGTATTTATGATAATGTTGCTTATGGCCCAAGAATTCATGGTATTAAAAATAAAAAAGTATTAGATGAAATTGTGAAAAGAAGTTTGAAACAAGCAGCTTTATATGATGAAGTTGCAGATAGATTACATACTTCTGCATTAGGATTATCTGGAGGACAACAACAAAGATTATGTATAGCTAGATGTTTGGCAGTAGAACCAGAAGTTATTTTATTTGATGAACCTACAAGTGCATTGGATCCAATTTCTACATTAAAAATAGAAGAATTGTTATTAGAATTAAAAGATAAATATACAATTGCTATTGTTACTCATAATATGCAACAAGCTACTCGTATAGCTGATTATACTGCGTTTTTCTTAGTAGGAGAAATGGTTGAATATGGTAAGACACAGGATATCTTCTCAATGCCAACTGATAAGCGAACTGAAGATTATATTACTGGACGTTTTGGATAATTATAAAAATATGTTATAATAGGAGAGAAAAAAATGAGAAGAGAATTTGATAATGAATTAAATAAATTAACAGTAGATCTTACAAAGATGGCTCATCTTGTAGAAACAGCTATTGAAAATATGATAGATGCTTTTAAAAATGAAGATAAAGTTCTTGCAAAAGAGATTATTACTAATGATAGATTAGTTAATGATATGGAAAGAACTATTGAATCTAGATCTTTTAATCTTATTTTAAGACAACAGCCAATTGCTTCTGATTTAAGAAAAGTCACTTCTGCTTTAAAAATTGTTACTGACTTAGAGAGAATTGGGGATCAGGCTGCTGATATTGCTGATATTATTATTAATATTAATGGTGTTCATCCTTATCGTACTGTAGAACATATTCCATTAATGGCTAAGAAAACTAAGATTATGGTTAGAGAAGCAGTTAATGCTTTTATTAATCAGGATTTACAGTTGGCTTCTATGGTAAAAGTGATGGATGATGAAATTGATGAGTTATTTAAAGAGGTTAAAGGTGAAGTTGTTGAAATTTTATCTGAAGGAACTGAAACTGCTGACTCTTGTTTAGATTATTTGATGATTGCAAAATATTTAGAAAGAGTAGGAGATCATGCAGTTAATATATGTGAATGGATTGAATTTAATCAGACAGGAAAAGTTAATGAACATAAGTTAATCTAGGAGGTTAATATGAGTGAACGTATATTTGTAGTAGAAGATGATTTGAATATTCAGGAGATTATTAAACTATCATTAGAAACTAATGGTTATAAGGTTTATTTGTTTGATAATGCGATTGATGCAATTATTAAGATTCATGAAGATGCACCTGATTTAGCTATTTTTGATGTTATGCTTCCACAGATGGATGGTATTACTGCAATTAAGAAGATTAGAGAGACAAATAAAACATTACCTATTCTTATTTTAAGTGCTAAGGATAGAGAAATTGATAAGGTATATGGCTTAGACAGTGGCTGTGATGATTATATGACAAAACCTTTTGGGGTTTTAGAGTTATGTGCTAGAGTACGTTCACTTTTAAGAAGAAGTCGTCCTAAATCTAAAGTTATTGAAACACTTACTTTAAAAGTAGATAAATCTAAACATACATTAAAACAAAATGGTAATAAAATAGAATTAACTCATAAAGAATATCAATTATTATTATATTTAATTGAAAATAAAGATAGAGTTGTAGAAAGAGAAGAATTATTGAATTCTATTTGGGGATATGATTTTGTTGGTGAATCTAGAGCTTTAGATGTTCATATTAGATCTTTAAGAAGTAAATTAAATGATGATGGAACTAAATATATTCAAACAATTAGATCTGTTGGATATCGCTTTATCGAAATGAAAGAGGATTATGATGACTAAGGCTATATTAAGATATTTTATTACAGTTATATTAGTAGCTGTAACATTATGTGCTTCTTTATCAACAATTTTGATATATAGAGATAATCTAGAGACAATTGAACATGATATGCTTTATTCATTAAAACTTATTGATTATTCTTTAGATTATACAGAAGAATTAACAACCCAGATAGAGGAAATGAATCCTTTGGCTTATGGAGATAATACAAGAATTACTGTAATTGATGATGAAGGTAATGTTTTAAGTGATACTTATGGTGATGTATTGGAAAATCATTATGATCGTGAGGAGATTCAAGAAGCATTAAAGATTGGTGAAGGATATGCTCAAAGAAAATCTGAAACAACTAATGAGAATACTTTATATGTTGCATATTATAGTAATCATCATGTCATTAGATTATCTATACCATATAATGCAATGACAGATTATATACAAACAATGATTCCGGTATTAAGTATAAGTATTATTGTTTCTTTTGTAATAGCATATATGTTATCTAGAAAACTTGCATTTAATGTATCTAAACCTATTATTGAAATAGGTGAAGGTATTGATAAGATGAGTGAAGATTTTAGATTTGATTTGAAAGAATATAAATATGAAGAGTTTAATACGATTGTAGATACAATTCATAATCTTTCTCATCGATTAAGAAAATCGATGAGAGAAGTTCAATATGAAAGAATTAAAGTTAATGAAATTCTAAGATCAATGAATGAAGGTTTTGTATTATTAGATGATCAGAATATTGTTATGAGTATTAATCATAAAGCAATAGAAATATTAGGAAATGTTCAGATGAATGAAAATATTCTTAATTATATTTATATGAAAGAATTACTAGAGGCTTTAGAAAGTAATGCAAGTGAACAATATATAGAAATAAAAGTTAATCATAATATATATGGATGTTATATTTCAAGAACATCTTTAGGTACAACTTTATTTTTTGCAGATATTACTGATAGTAAAAGAGCAGAAAAGATGAGAAGTGAGTTCTTCTCTAATGTTTCTCATGAATTAAAAACACCTATGACTTCTATTAAAGGTTATAGTGAGTTATTAGCACAAGGTTTTGTAGCTGATGAAAAACAAAGAAATATGATGATTGAAAAGATTGGTAATGAAGTGAATAATATGTCTAGATTGATTAATGATATATTAATGTTATCAAGGCTTGAAAATATGGATGTTAAGATAGAAATGATGCCAATTAAGATGAAAGGTATCGTTTTAGAAGTATTGGAAAGTTATGAAGCTCTTGCAAAGAAGAATCATATTACTATTCATATAGATTTTAAAGAAGTCGATTATATTGGTAATCATCAACAGATGTTTACTTTATTAAGTAATTTAATTGGTAATGCAATTAAATATAATAAAGAAAATGGTGATGTTTGGGTTGATATCCAGCCAGAAGAAGGAGCTATACGATTAACTGTAAAAGATAATGGTATAGGTATACCAAAAGCTGATCAATCAAGAATATTTGAGAGATTTTATCGTGTGGATAAGGGTAGAAGTAGACAATTGGGTGGTACAGGATTAGGATTAGCGATTGTTAAACATATGGTGAATTCATATAAAGGTACTATTCATTTAACTAGTGAATTAGATATAGGAACAACAATCGAGGTTGTATTACCTGAACAAAAGAGAACTGCTTAAAAACAATAACTTTTTAGGGTTATTGTTTTTAGTTTTAACAAAATAAGGTTATATGATATACTTTTAATACGAAAAGTTTTTTGGAGGTAACTATGAAAAAAGTAATGAATGTTAATGAAAATAAATATATAGTTATTAAATTGTTAGGACATGGAAAGGGTGGTTATTCTTATTTGGTAGAAAGAGATAATCGTTATTTTGTATTAAAACAAATACATCATGAACCATGTGATTATTATTCTTTTGGAAATAAGATTGAATCAGAGAAAAATGATTATGACAGGTTAGTAGAAACAGGAATTAGAATTCCTAAAATGATAGATATTGATATAGTAAATGAAAGAATTTTAAAAGAATACATTGATGGTCCTACAATCTATGAATTAGTGAACGAAGACAAAATGAAAGATATTCATTTAAATCAAATGAAAAATATGGCTCAACAAGTATATTCTTTTGGATTAAATATAGATTATTTTCCTACTAATTTTATTGTACAAGATGATCTTATTTATTATATTGATTATGAATGTAACAATTATATGGATGAATGGAATTTTGAGAATTGGGGAATTCAATATTGGTCGAAAAGTCAACAGTTTATAGAATATATAGAAAATAAAAAATAATAGAGAATTAGAGATAAAAGATTATTATTCGATTAGAAAAAGACAATAATTATAAAGAATGCACTATATCGTGCTAGAAATATAGCTTCTCTATTAAATGATATACGTTTAATTCATGAGAATTTAGGATGTTAGAAAGTACCATATTGGTACTTTTTAAGTATTATTACTTAAATATTGGGAATAATGTCATTGGTGATAAAAATGAATGAATCATATTGGCAAAAGACTGCTCAAAAGAATAATTATCCTAGTGTAGATAAGGATATGAACGTAGATATAGTTATTATTGGTGGTGGATTAACCGGTATAACATTAGCTTATCGATTAAGAAAAGCTATGTTTAATGTTGTATTATTAGAAAAAGATGAAATAGGTAGTGAAACAAGTGGTCATACAACGGCTAAGATAACATATTTACATGATTTGATATATACTGATTTAGATGAGTATTATGGTAATGAATATACAAGAATGTATTATGAGTCTAATAAAGAAGCATTAGATGAAATAAAAGAAATAATAGATACAGAAAATATACAATGTGATTATAAAGAAAATGAAAGTATTATTTACACAAATAATGAAACTAATGTAGAAAAAATGAAAAAAGAAAAAACAATCTTAGAATCATTTGGAGTAAAAGTAAAAGAAAATATAATAGATAATGCATTATATTCTATTGGTATAGATAAACAAGCTATCTTTCATCCTTTAAAATATCTTTATACTTTAACAGATATTTGTAGTAAAGATAATATTCAAATATTTGAACATTCAAAAGTAACACAGGTAAAAAAAGTAGATGATTATTTTATGATTGATGTTAATCAGCATAAAATACAATGTGATTATGTTGTTCATGCATCTAGATATCCTTTTGTATATAGAGGAATGTATTTTATGAGAATAATACAGGAAAGAGAGTATGTACAATATGGTATAAGTTTAAATAATGATAATAGAAGTATTTTATGTGTAGATCATCCTGCTATTAGTCAAAGACCAGTAGAAAAAGGAGAGATAGAAATAGGTAAGAATGAAGTTAAAAATCCAATACAATGGTATGCGCAAGATAGTGAAGCTTTAAGAATTATTCCTTATATTGGTAGACTTAAGTATCCATATGATGAATATATTGCCTTTGGTTATAATAAATGGGGTATGACTTTATCTCATGTTGCTTCTAAGTTAATTGCTGATGATATTATTGGTAAAGAAAATAAGTATGCTAAGTTATATTCTATGAATCATTATTCTTTGTCCTTGATGAAGAAAAAGTTTCCTATACTTTATAAACATGTAAAAAAAGGAGTGATAGATAATCGTAAAGGAGAAGAAAAAAAATTAGAAAAAAAAGAAGGTACAGTTATGATGATTGATGATAAATTAACTGCTGTATATAAAGATGAAAATAATGAATGTTATTATTTTAGTCCTTATTGTCCTCATTTAAAGTGTATAATTGAATTTAATAAGAAGACTCAAACATGGGATTGTCCTTGTCATGGTTCTACTTATGATGCTTATGGACATTTAATTCTAGGTCCTTCTTTACATGATTTAGAGAGAAAATCAGAGAAATGATTTTCTCTTTTTGAATATAAAAATAATTTAAATAATATTTTTTGATAAGAAATAACATCTATTTTATAATGTAAGTAGAAGAAGGTGATCAATATGAAGTGTGACGTATGTGGTCATAAGATATTAATAGGTAGTAAAGAATGTTCTCATTGTGGATATCAATTAGAACAGAGAGTTGTAAGAGTTAGGGATGATAATGATGAGATTGTAACAGTTAAGAAGCTGGATTTAAAAGAAAAAGTTCAAGTTGCTTTTTTGAAGTCTAGATCTATGAAGTTCGATAAATTAGTTATAGTTCTTTTGTTTTTTATCGGTGTAATCTTGTTGGATAAAGGAATAGAATGGATCAATGGAAAATATTCTACAGATATCTCACAGATGAGTTTTGAAGAAGTTATAGATGAATATAAAGATGATCAGTATACTACTGTTTCTTTAGCTATGCAATATAGCCAAGATATCATAGATGAATATAAGGAATTAGGATTAAATCTCATATACACTCAGGAGGAAGTTAATGATTATGAAGATGGGTTAGAAGCAAAATATCTCGTTACAGGTGAATATAATAATAATGAATATACAGTTTCTTTTACTGTTAGACAAGGAGTTACAACAGAATATTATTTAGAGGTTTTTGATGAAGTAGGAGGAGATTTAAAGGAGTTTCCTCTATTAGATATAGATATTTTTAGTCATATGATGGGATATAACAGTATAGTAGATGAATTAAATAAGGTTAGAGAATATAATCCTCAAATTGGTTATGAATATGAAGATGATAAGATAGAGGCTTATGAATGGTATACAGTTGATGATGTTTATACTATATATTATAAGATAGCAGCTAAGGGATATGAACTAAATAGAGATTAAAAGGATTCTTGGTTAAGAATCCTTTTGTGTTTTCATATGATTAAAACGCTTAGTATGTAATATCATTGCTATACCAACAAGTACTATCATCCCACCAATAGTAAATATCGCAAATGAACCTTTAAGTTCATATATGACACCAAATAAATAAGAATAGATAGCTCCACCTAATTGAATAGCAGCGTTTAATAAGGTTATTGAAGTACCAAATACTGCAGGATTAATAGTCTGTTTTAAATAAGCTAAATTTCCAACTGTCTGACATGCAACTCCTAAACAATGAACAACACCCACTGCTACAAATATATATGGATTTGGAATAAAGGCATAAACAAACATACGTATAGCCATACATATTGCAGAAATAAGATAAAACATTTTATATCCTATTTTATCTATAATTTTTACTGCAATTGTTAAAAATAAAACTTCAGGTAATACTTGTGAAAATGTAGACCAGCTAATTAAAGAGGCACTACCATTTAATGTAGAAACAAGATGGTTACCAGCATATTTACCAGTATTATCTACAACAACAGAAGTAACTATAGTGAGTACTAGAATGAATAAGAAGTTTTTATCTGTTAATAAATCTTTAAATGACCCTTTTTTAACTTCTTCAGTTTCTTTTGATGTTGTTTTAGGAAATGTAAGACATAATAATATTGCAATACCTACTAAGACCATATATGTTGTAAACATAGGACCATCTAAACCAAAAATATCAGCTAAGAAACCAACTAACATACTTATTAACATATATCCTAGAGAACCCATAGCTCTTATAGAACCATAGTTACCATTATGTTCACTAGTATAATTCATTGTAATAGTATCTGCCATAGGGTTAGAGCCTAATCTTGCTATTTCTAAGGCCAATGCACATACCAAGCACCCTATATATACCCTTTGTTTTGAATAGAAATATAATACTACTAAAGTTAAAGCTAATGATACAAGTAAAAGAATATTATATTTCTTTGTTTTATCTCCAATAATACCCCATAATGGAATAACACATACTCCTATCACTAAGGCAATAGCAGTAATAAGACCAATCTGAGAACCAGATAGTTCAATACTATTTTCTAAGTAAACATTAATATAAGGAGTAAATGCACCAACAGCACCAACTAATACAAAATAAAATAATTGGAACTTTAAAATATTTTTATCCTTCATAATAAAACCTCCTATCCTTATTATGTCATAAAGTCAATATTGAGTTCAATTGTTTTATGGTGATTAATGTTTTTTGATTATGATTTTTCTAAATTTCTAACAAAAAAGATAGATTTTTCTTAAAAGTATAAAAAAGTCAATAAAATTTATTAAAAATATTAAAAAAAACAAGTTATACGAATAAAAATATGCTATAATCTAAAAAAATGGGAGGATAATGATTATGAATTTTGTATATATATCACCGACATTTCCAAAGAACTTTTACAATTTCTGTGATCGTTTAAAGAAAAAAGGGGTTAATGTTTTAGCAATTGGTGACACACCTTATTATGAATTAACAGAAGAATTAAAACAATCTGTTACTGAATACTATCAGGTAGATAGTATGGAAAATTATGATTCAATGGTTAAGGCTATGGGATATTTTACATTCCATTATGGTCATATTGATTGGTTAGAATCAAATAATGAATACTGGTTAGAACAAGATGCTAGATTAAGAACTGATTTTAATATTACTACTGGTATTCATACTTGTCATATTGAAGATATTAAATGTAAATCTCAAATGAAGAAATTTTATGAAGAAGCTGGTGTTAAAACAGCTCGTTATCATTTGACTACTACTTTAGAAGAAGGATTAAAATTTATTAAACAAGTTGGATATCCTGTTGTAGTTAAACCTGATAATGGAGTTGGTGCTGCTGCTACTTATAAGATTAGTAATGAAGAAGAGTTAAAAGCTTTCTATAGTGTAGAACAACCTACCCAATATATTATGGAAGAGTTTGTTAATGGGTTGATTATTTCATATGATGGTATCGCAAATAAAGATAAAGAAGTTTTATTTGAAACTTCACATGTTTTCCCTAATCCAATTATGGATGTAGTTAATGATCAAAGTAGTATGTACTACTATTCATTAAGAGAAATTCCTTATGATTTAAAACAGGCAGGTAGAGCTTGTGTTAAGACTTTCTATACTGCTGCTAGATGTTTCCATATGGAATTCTTTAGAATGTTAGAAGATAAAGAAGGATTAGGTAAAAAAGGAGATATTATTGGTTTAGAAGTTAACCATCGTACTCCAGGAGGATATACTCCTGATATGATGAACTTCGCTAATGATGTAGATATCTATCAAATTTATGCAGATATGGTAACTCAAGGTTATAGTGATTATAGTAAAGATAGACCATATCATTGTGTATATTGTGGTAGAAGAGATGGTTTAAATTATACTCATACTCATGAAGAAGTTGTTAATAAATATGGTTTTGATTTAGTTATGTGTGAAAGAATGCCAGATATTTTAGCTGGTGCTATGGGGAACTTTATTTATACTGCTAGATTTAAGACTATGGATGAAGTGAATGAGTATGTTGATTATGTGTTAGGATAGGAGTAAGTTATGAAAATTGAATGGTTTAAAGAATATAGTCAATGTTTAAATAGGGATATGGAATTTAAGGTATATGGACATGCAGGTATTCCTTTCTTAGTATTTCCTTGTCAAGATGGACGTTATTTTGATTTTGAAGATCGTAAGATGTATGATCTTGTAGCTGAACATATCGAAGCTGGAAGAATTCAATTCTTTGCATGTGATAGTATTGATCCTGAAACTTGGTCTGCAAAAGGACAAGATGGAGGACATCGTACTTATATGATGGAACAATGGTATTATTATATTGTTAATGAATTAGTACCTAGAATTTTTGAAATTAATTCTTATGGTAATGGTGGTAATTATGCTGAAGGTATTTATACTACTGGATGTTCTATGGGAGCTACTCATGCAGTTAACTTTATGTTTAGAAGACCTGATATTTTTAAAGGATGTATTGCAATGAGTGGATATTATGATGGTGATTTATTCTTTGAAGGATATCATGATGATATTTTATATCGTAACTGTCCTATTCAATATATTAATGGTATGAGTTATGATCATCCATATGTTGATATGTATAGAAACTTAGATATTATCATTTGTACAGGTCAAGGTGCTTGGGAAGATGAAATGGTTTATAGTACAGGTAGATTAAAAGAATTATTAGACTATAAAGATATTCCTGCATGGATTGATTTCTGGGGTAAAGATGTTAATCATGACTGGCCTTGGTGGGAAAAACAATTCCCATACTTTGTAGATAAAGTCTTAAGGGGGTAAAATTATGAATGTTGTATTTATTTCTCCTCATTTTCCATTATATTTCTATAATTTCTGTGAAAGATTAAAAGAAAGAGGAGTTAATGTTTTAGGTATTGGAGATGCTGCTTATAATGAAATCTCTGATAATACTAAGAATAGTTTAACTGAATATTATAAAGTTACTAATTTAGAAGATTATGATGAAGTTTATCGTGCTTGTGCTTATTATACTTGGAAGTATGGTAAAATTGATTGGATTGAATCTCAAAATGAATATTGGCTTGAATTAGAAGCTACATTAAGAAATGAGTTTAATGTTACTACTGGTACTAAGATTCAAGATATGGCATGTATGAAATATAAATCTAAGATGAAAGCTGTATATGAAAGTGTTAATGTACCAGTTGCTAGATATCGTTTAGTAGATGATTATCAGGCTACTTTAGCTTTTGCAAATAAGGTTGGATATCCTGTTATTGTTAAACCGGATAATGGGGTTGGAGCTAGCAGTACTTATAAGTTGAAGAGTGATGCAGAATTAGATTATTTCTTTGCGACTAAAAATCCTCATGTTAAGTTTATTATTGAAGAATTAGTTCCTGGACATGTTGAAACATTTGATGGTATTACTGATTCTAATAAGAATATTTTAATTGCAACTAGTCATGTTATGTTAAATTCTATTATGGATAATGTTAATGAGGCTAGTGATACTGCATTCTATTCTCAACCAGTTGAAGGTTTAGATTTATATGAAATAGGTGAAAAAGTTGTTAAGGCTTTTGATACGAGAAGTCGTTATTTCCACTTTGAATTCTTTAGATTAGATGAAGATAAAGAAGGATTAGGTAAAAAAGGAGATATTGTTGGTCTAGAAGTTAATATGAGAGCTCCTGGAGCTTATATGCCTGATATGGCTAACTTTGCTTATGATGTTGATGTTTATACTATCTGGGCTGATATGTTGATTTATGATAAATGTTATTATGATATTGAAAGAAAATATTGGGTAGCATATACAGGTAGACGTGATGGATTTGGTTATGCTCATAATTATGATCAGATTAGAGCGACTTATGGGGATGCTATTGCGTTAGAAGCAGATGTTCCTGAAGTGTTATCTGCTGCTATGGGTAATCATGTATTTATCATGAGAGCTAAGACTCAAGATGAATTATTTGATATGATTAGATATGTTCTAAAAAGAGAAGATGGAACTGATTGGATGTAAGACAGGTAGAAATACCTGTTTTTCTTTTATAAAGTAAAAAACCTTACTTGAGGGAGTAAGGTTTTTTGAGGGGTATATTGTTTTGAGGGAAGAATAGATCTTCTGATGTTAATATAACATAAAGATGTGGAAAAAATGTGTATCTTGTACAAATTAAGAGTTTTTTTGGTATAATGATATCGGTGGTGTTATGAAGAGTGTTTTTTATTATGATACAGTTATTGGAAGATTAGGAATTGTAGCAGATAAACGATATATATATGAGATTTGTTTTGGTGAAAAAGAATTATTGATAGAAGAAAATGAATTGATTAAAGAATGTTATCATCAATTAATGGAATACTTTAATGGAGAAAGAAGAGAGTTTAATTTACCTATCTTTATAGAAGGAACTGATTTTCAAAAGAAAGTATGGAATGCCTTAGTGAATATTCCATATGGTAAGACTTGTAGTTATAAAGATATAGCGATTGCTATTGGTAATGAAAAGGCGGTAAGGGCAGTAGGTCATGCTAATAATAAGAATAAGTTACCTATTGTTATTCCTTGTCATAGGGTTATTGGTATAAATGGAAAATTAGTTGGTTATGCAGGTGGGATAGATAGAAAAGATAAATTATTGGAGTTGGAGAAGAATGGATAGAACAAAACAGATAGAACAAAGTATTATAAAAAAATATAGGAAAGAGATATGGCGTAAGTTTGTAAGAGGTATACAGGAATATGATTTAATTCAACCGGGAGATAAGATTGCTGTATGTATTTCTGGTGGAAAAGATTCTATGTTATTAGCAAAGCTATTTCAAGAAATACAAAGACATGGGAAGTTTCATTTTGATTTAGTATTTTTATCTATGGATCCAGGATATAATCCAAAGAATAGAGAAAGAATAGAGGAAAATGCAAAAATATTAGGGATACCGTTAGAGATTTTTCCTTCAGATATTTTTAAAGTAGTATCTAATATTGAAAAATCTCCTTGTTATTTATGTGCTAGAATGAGAAGAGGATTTTTATATGCTAAAGCAAAAGAATTAGGATGCAATAAAATCGCTTTAGGACATCATTTTGATGATGTTATAGAAACGATATTAATGGGAATGCTTTATGGTTCTCAAATTCAGACAATGATGCCTAAATTACATAGTACGAATTTTGAAGGAATGGAATTAATTAGACCGATGTATTTAATAGAAGAAAAAGCTATTATAGATTGGTGTAAGTATAATGATTTACATTTTATTCAATGTGCTTGTCGTTTTACTGAAGAAATGGAAGAAAAAGGTGTTATAGAACATACTTCTAAAAGAGAAGAAATGAAAAATCTTATTAAAGAGATGAGTAAAATGAATCCAAATGTAAAGATGAATATTTTTAGAAGTGTAGAGAATGTTAATTTATCTACAATTATAGCTTATAAAGATGATGATGGAGAACATCATTTCTTAGATACTTATAAGGAGAAAAGATAATGGATAATCGTTTTTCTAGATTAGAAATATTAATTGGCTATGAAAATTTTGACAGATTAGTTCATAGCCATGTAGCAGTTTTTGGCGTTGGTGGTGTAGGTGGTTATGTTGTTGAGTCATTGGTGAGAAGTGGTATTGGTGAGATTACTGTCATTGATTATGATACTGTATCACTTACAAATTTAAATAGACAGATTATTGCGATAGAGGAAACTATTGGTAAAAAGAAAGTAGATGTTATTGAAAAGAGGATCATGTCTATTAATCCTGAATGTGAAGTCCATACATATGATATGTTGTATTTAAAAGAAACTGCTGATTCTATTGATCTAACAAGGTTTGACTATGTTGTCGATGCAGTAGATAATATTAGTGCTAAATTAGAACTTATTGAAAGATGCCAAAAATTGAATATTCCTATCATCAGTTGTATGGGGACAGGAAATAAGTTAGATCCTTCAATGTTAGAAATTACTGATATATATAAAACATCAGTATGTCCACTAGCGAAAGTAATGAGAAGAGAATTAAAGAAAAGAAACATTAAGAAACAAAAAGTATTATATTCAAAAGAATATCCAATAAAACCATTAAAGAGTAATGAAGAAACAAATAAGAGAGAAGTTGTTGGAAGTACTTCATTTGTTCCTTCTAGTGCAGGGTTATTAATAGGAAGTTTTGTAGTTAGAGAATTAATAAAATAGTCAATATTTTGTTTATCTTACATATATTAAAGAGAGGTGTGTAAGATGAAACAAGACGTATTACAACAATATATTTATATTGAAACTTTATTAGCAAGATTATATCGACAAGTTGCAGCCATGGCTCCTAGTTCAAGAGAAAGGGATGCATATCTACAATTTGCAGCAGAAGCTGCTGCTAATGCTGAAAGGCTCAATCAGGTATATAGAGACCAGTTTGGCACAAACTTTAATCCTATTGTACCTGATACAGTATTACAAGGTGGATATAGAGAATTAGTTAATGAATTATTAGATATTGAGTTAACATCAATGAATGATTTAAGAAGTCATACTTATTTTCAATCAGATTATGCTATTAATGAGTATTTTAGAAAAATGGCTGATGGTAAGATGGATAATATTATTACATTACTTGCTATATTAGAAAACTACAACTATATACAAATACAACAATTACAACAAGAACAGGGACAATCATAATCCCTGTTTTTTCTATAAACAAAAAAACAGTCCTAAGACTGTTAAGTTTTTAAATGGTGACCTGTACGGGATTCGAACCCGTGAATGCATGCGTGAAAGGCATGTGAGT